>JAPYNK010000039.1 GCA_028285825.1 Arenicellales bacterium
CGCACCGTTTCGGAAGTCATTTCGGGTGATCGGGCATTGATCATGGAAGTTGTACAGAAAGCCATGAATGAAGAGGCGGCAACCCTCGGTATCGAGATTATGGATGTTCGCCTGAAGCGCGTTGACCTGGAAGAAGCAATCAGTCAACAGGTGTACCAGAGAATGAGTGCAGAGCGGGAACGAGTTGCCAAGGAGTTGCGTGCACAAGGTGAAGAAGAGGCCGAGAAAATCCGTGCCGATGCCGATCGTGAGCGTGAAATTCTACTGGCAAATGCCGATCGTGAAGGCCAGATCATTCGTGGTGAGGGGGATGCCATGGCCACTGCGCTTTATGCCAGTGCGTTTGGGCGTGACAAAGAGTTTTACAGCCTCTACCGGACCCTGAATGCCTATCGTGACAGTTTCAACAGCAAGCAGGATTTGATGATCGTCGATCCGAGTTCAGAATTTTTTCGTTACTTCAAAGAGCCGAATCCGACACCCACTCCATAAATTTCGAGTATGCAGAAAAAGGTGGATGGCAGATGATCAACTGGGATGATCTGCTCGCTGCCTTTGCCCTGTATCTGGTACTGGAGGGTCTGATGCCGTTTCTCAGTCCACCGGCATTCAGGGGTTTTGTCCAGCGTATTTCCGCAATGCCTGATTCCTCAATCCGAAAAACTGGCTTGGCAGTCATGTTGCTGGGGCTTGGGCTGTTGTATCTTTTGAGATCCTGACGCCTGTCTTGATCATGGTCAATGCAGTTCTTCTGGGCGTCCAGTGGGGAGACGAGGGCAAGGGCAAGGTCGTTGACCTTTTGACTGAACGCGCCGATGCCGTAGTGCGTTTTCAGGGTGGGCACAATGCCGGCCATACCCTGGTTATAGAGGGCGTGAAAACGGTGTTGCACCTGATCCCTTCCGGTGCCATGCGAGAGGGTATCGAGTGCTTGATTGGCAACGGCGTGGTCGTTGATCTGCAACACTTGATCCGTGAAATAGATAGTCTCAAGAAGCGTGACATTGATATCACGGAACGCTTGATGATCAGTCTGGGCTGCCCATTGATATTGCCCTACCATGTCGTGCTTGACCGGGTTCGGGACGAAGCGAGAGGGAAATCTGCAATTGGCACCACTGGTCGTGGTATTGGCCCCTGCTATGAGGACAAGGTTGCCAGAAGGGGGTTGCGGGCCGCCGATCTACTGGATGAAAAGGTCTTTTCGGACAAGCTCGAGCAGGTCATGGAATATCATAATTTCATGATCTCGAATTATTATCACTCCGAGTCAGTGGATTACCAGAATACTCTGGAGGTCATGTTGCAGGCACGCGAAGCGGTTCTGCCGCTGATTGGAGATGTCTCGGCGCGTCTCAATGCACTCTGCCAGTCAGGAAAATCGATAATTTTTGAAGGGGCGCAGGGAATGATGCTTGACATTGATCACGGCACCTATCCGTATGTCACGTCCTCGAACACGGTATCTGCTGCGGCTTCTTGCGGTTCCGGCATTGGCCTGGGGCAGGTGGGTAATGTGGTTGGCGTGATCAAGGCTTATACAACGCGCGTCGGGTCTGGGCCATTCCCCACCGAATCATTGGACAGTTATGGCATGCATCTGGCAAGGCAGGGTAATGAGTTTGGCGCAACAACGGGACGTCCCCGCCGTTGCGGGTGGCTGGACATTGCCGCCCTCCGTCGCGCGGTCCAGGTCTGTGGCATCAATGCACTTTGCATGACCAAGCTTGATGTGCTTGATGGACTGGACAAGGTGAGACTGTGTATCGGCTATCAATGCAGGGGAGAGCAAATTGACTTGCCCCCGTATGGGGCAGAGAACCTCGAGCAATGTGAGCCAATCTACGAAGAGATGCCGGGCTGGGATATTCCAACGGCAGGACTCAGAAATTATGCAGAAATCCCCGAACCGGCCCTGGCCTACCTCGACCGTGTCGCTGAACTTCTCGAGCGTCCCGTTACCATCATTTCGACCGGTGCTGGCCGGGATGAAACCATTATACTTCAGCATCCGCTTGAAGCCGGTTAACCCACAACATGCAAAACAAGATTGCGAGAATTGAATGAATGCGATTAACCTGAATGACTCCTCGCTATACCGCGAGCAATGCTATATCAACGGTCAATGGTGCGATGCCACCAGTGGCGAGACTGTTCAAGTGACTAATCCCGCAGATGGATCGGTGATTGCCAACGTACCGTTTATGGGAACATCCGAGACCATCCGGGCAATTGAGCATGCTGAGGCAGCACAATGCAAGTGGCGGGAGATGCTGGCCAAGGAACGTTCCGACATTCTCAGGAGGTGGTATGAGCTAATGCATGAAAATCAGCATGACCTGTCGGTTCTCATGACTATGGAACAGGGCAAGCCACTATCTGAATCCATGGCAGAGATTGGTTATGCGGCCTCGTTTTTTGAGTGGTTTGCAAGTGAGGCGCGCAGAAACGGCGGAGAGATCATTCCCCAGCATCAGGCAGACAAGCGTCTTCTGGTGATCCGGCAGCCAGTTGGTGTCTGTACGGCAATTACGCCCTGGAATTTCCCTTCAGCGATGATTACCAGGAAGGCGGCCCCTGCACTGGCAGCTGGATGCGCCATGGTGGTCAAGCCAGCGACCCAGACACCCCTTTCGGCACTGGCCTTGTGTGAGCTGGCAGAAAGGGCTGGCTTGCCTGCCGGTGTTTTGAACGTGATTACCGGGTCATCGGCTGATATTGGACTTGAGATGACCACCAATCCAATTGTCCGTCATTTCAGTTTTACCGGTTCGACTGAAATCGGTCGAGTCTTGATGAAGCAGTGCTCGGAGACGATTATCAAGGTTGCTCTTGAGCTTGGCGGCAATGCGCCGTTTATCGTATTTGATGATGCAGATATCGATGCTGCTGTTGAGGGTGCGATGATTTCCAAGTATCGAAACACGGGACAAACCTGTGTCTGCGCGAACAGAATTTATGTTCAGAGCGCGGTGTATGACGAGTTTGCCGAAAAATTTGCCAAGGTGGTTGCAAAGATGAAGGTAGGTTACGGGATGGAAGAAGGTGTAAGTCAAGGCCCGCTCATTGACATGAATGCAGTCAGGAAAGTCGAAGAGCATATCGAAGATGCAGTCAGCAAGGGTGCAGAGGTGATGATTGGTGGCAACCGTCATGAACTGGGACAGACATTTTTTCAACCAACCTTGCTGAAAAATGCAACGACACGGATGAAGGTTGCCAGAGAAGAGACGTTTGGTCCTCTGGCCCCGCTATTTCGGTTCAACGAGGAGTCTGAAGTCGTTCAAATGGCCAACGACACCGAATTTGGGCTTGCTTCCTATTTTTACAGTACCAGTCTGGATCGGGTATGGCGAATTTCCGAGCAACTCGATTATGGAATGGTTGGCATCAATACCGGGATCATTTCAACGGAAGTAGCTCCATTTGGTGGTGTCAAGCAGTCGGGACTGGGCCGGGAAGGTTCCTCGCATGGCATCGGCGAATATCAGGAAATGAAATACCTTTGCATGGGCGGTATTCATTAATCCATGGCCGGATTTCGATCTAGGCACACCCGTGATTCACACCGTGTTGATGTTCGCGAGGCGAGTTCAGGGTGAGGCGGTGACTGCCATGCTTCGACTCAACATGGCTTTACGAATGGATGGCATGGCATAGAGGAGGTGATCCGGGGGGTTATCCGCTTTTTCAGGGTTTCGCTGCTGGACCGTAAAAGATTCTCGGGTAGTGGCTCAGTTTGAAAATTTTCGTTGCTTTTCGGCTGCAGCCTGATAGAATGTCAGGACCTATCGACACGACTGGATAAAAATCATGATGTTGTA
>JAPYNK010000004.1 GCA_028285825.1 Arenicellales bacterium
GCCCGGGGACCGGGGATCGCGCAGAGACTGCGGGAGCGGTGATGTATATGGACGGTACAAAGTGCCACCGCCCGGCATCGCCAGCCCCATGACCAAGCCGTCAGAATCATCAAGTGCTTCATCATTGTCCCGTTTCCTTGTCAGTGTGAAACGGGGTCACTTACGGATTCGTGGCCTCAAATTCACGGTAAATTTGTTAGTGCTGGTGGTCGGCAGCTGACCACTGTACTCGCCATCCTTGCATATACCACCGTATGCATTGAACTTCGGTCTGCCTTCCATCCCGTCCCATCGGACAAATTTAATCCCGGTGATGATCAGGGTGATCCTTGTGGGAGCGGTTACGGGGATCATGGGATTGGGTTGCGGGATGATGCCGTCCACCGGCCCGCTCTCCGCGCTTCCGCAGGGAAATGGTGGCCCACCCTCTACGCAACTTGCGACCGGAATCATCCGGACAGCGCCCGTCCTGGCAGGTGATCTCCCAATAGATGTTCACCGAACCGCCACTGATGTTCACGGAACCCTCCATGTAGAAATGGAACAAGGCCAAATCCATTCCGAAGTAGGAACTGTGCAACCCATCTGTGCAATCCATCTACCTTGATGTCGGGGAAATTGCCAAGGTCGCGAAGGCTATGATCCTTTGCTGCAGCCGGGCCGGGCAGCGCAAGGATCGCCAGCAGCAGGGCGACCAACCTAGTAAAAGTGAGAGGGAGGGGATAAGTCGTTTCATTTCTGTTCCCTCCAGAGTGAATGGATAGCGTGCATGGTACAGCATCATGGGATGCCAGTCAAAGTCCAGTCAACAAGTCAAGGCGCTGAAACGCTGATGCCGGTTATTCCCCCACTCCTGCAGGCTTGCCTGGAAAATAAAATCGCCCTGATAAGCCCCAAACAAAAACAGAGTGCCTCCTCACAGGACCAAATCAAGTTTAGGGAACTGTTCATTTACAGGCAGCGGTGAACACCAGGTCTGCCAGGAATTATAATTTCCAGAGCAATTGCCTATCGAGTACGGACCGTGCAAAATAGAAGTTGATGAATTAGGCAAGCATCAACTCGGGCTTGCATAACGAGATTTCAAATGAACTCAGATACCCAGCATAATCCCAAGATCTCCTGCAACCACATCTGGAAAATCTTTGGCCCCAATCCGGAAAAAACATTGAGGGAACTCGATCATTCCCTGACTCGAGCCGAGGTTCAGGAACAGACCGGACACGTCATCGGCATTCGGGACATGTCTTTTGTGGTTGAACACGGCGAGACCCGTCTCATTGAGCCAACAGCCGGTGAAGTATTGATTGACGGTGTTGATACGGTCAAGATGAATAATCATGAACTGACTGAACTTCGCCGCAACAAGATGAGCATGGTATTTCAGCATTTTGGCCTGTTTCCACACCGCACCATTATCGAAAACATTGCCTTCGGTCTTGAAATCAAGGGAATCAAAAAACAGCAACGGCTCGAAAAAGCCGGAGAAGTACTTGAAATGGTCGGTCTGGGAGGATGGCAGAATAACTATCCTCGAGAGCTCTCCGGAGGCATGCAGCAAAGAGTCGGGCTTGCCCGAGCCATGGCGGTTGATCCCGAGATTCTCATATTCGATGAGCCATTCAGCGCACTGGACCCGCTGATTCGACGTGAAATGCAGGATGAATTGTTAAGCCTGCAGGAAAAGCTCAAGAAGACCATGGTCTTTATCACGCATGACTTTCTGGAAGCCATCAAGATGGGTGATCATATTGCCATCATGAAGGATGGAGAAACTTCGCAGATCGGCACTGCTGAAGACATTGTCTCAACCCCCGCTGACGCCTATGTTCGAGAGTTTACCGAAGATGTGCCACGCTATCGAGTCTTGAGTGTAGGCAAGGTCATGCTACCTGCAAAAAATGTATCGCTGTCCGATGCGTGCCCAGTTGTGAACAAGCACGACAAGCTCGATTCCCTGATTGAAGTGCTGACGAGCTGTGAAAGCCCCTGTTGCGTGGTCGATGAAAATGGCGAACTATGCGGGGAAATAAACAAGTCGATCATGCTCAAGGCCATGAGCACCCGGATGTGACAGTCGAGACCGAACAACCATGACCGCAGACCGACAAGCGTTCCAAGGGACATGATGCAAAAACCCGCCTTGGCGGGTTTTTGCATGCTCGAGCGAATTTACTCCGTTACTCCAATTACTCTACAGCCAGGATTTCCAGATGCTTTCGTTGTTATCCAGCCAGTCATTGACTACATCGTAGATATCTTGCCCCTGTTCATCGATGGCAAGAACCAGTTTTCCCTGCTCCAGATTGCTGATGTTCATGTTGCTGAGAACGGCGGCAGCCTGCGGATGATCCTTGACAAAGCTCGGACTGCCATAATTGAATGTCACATCTTCAGCCCATCCGGTAGCTGGCCATAGGATAGCATCGTATGACGGCAGCTCAAGGGCAACCAGCTCAAGGGCGGCGTGAATCCAGTGTGGCTCCCAGGCATAAAGCAGAAAAGGCTCCTTGCGTTCGTAAGCTGCCTTGGCTTCCGCCCAGGCTGCGGTCTCTGTGCCAAGCTCGACAGCAATGAAGTCAACACCGTGGATATCCAGACGTTCCTGATCTGAACACTCCCATGCAGGAGTTGGACATGCGATAAGTCGACCCTTGCCACCCGTTTCAAGAGTTGCAAAATGCTCTTTGTACTTGTTCAGCTGGTCGAGGGAAACAAGATCGGGAGCAACGTCATCAATGAAGTATTTCGGCACATAATAGGAAGATATCCCGATAATGCCGGTATCACCCAGATCGACAACCGAGCCATCCCCGCCATACCCTTCAATCATGTCGGCGTTCCAGGCATTGTATGACGGCCAGTTCTCGCAAGCGAAATCAAGATC
>JAPYNK010000040.1 GCA_028285825.1 Arenicellales bacterium
CCACGCCGCCATTCTTCCATGAAGGTCGGGTTCTGGGTACAGCGTGACAGTGACATGGTCATATCTCCGGTAATGCAGATATTGCATCCGATGCATTCACGAATCTCGTCAATTTCTCCCTGTTCGATTTTCCTGGGCAGAAATGGATCGGCAATTGACGGGCGGGCACATCCGATAAAGTCCAGCACCCCATCCCTGATCTGCTTGACCATGGTATCCGGTGAGGTAAATCTACCGACCCCTACCACCGGTTTTGTGGTGAGTTCACGAATGCCCGAAACCAATTCCGTTTGGGATGACTCTTCACTGAAGCGTGAGGAACTTGAGCAGTCTTCCCAGCTACCGTGAGCAAAATCCCAGAGGTCGGGCAACTCCGCATGCATGGCAACCAGTTCACGCAATTCCTGGTTGGTGAATCCCGGACCATCAACCTGATCAACCAGTGAGAGACGTACGGCAACGGCACAGCGATCACCGACTGCATCCCGGCATTCCGAAATCAATTCCGACATCAGGCGTGAGCGATTCTCAAGTGAGCCCCCGTATTCATCAGTACGTTGATTGGTCAGGGTAGAGAGAAAATGTTGAATCACTCCGAAACCATGCGCACCGTATAGGCAAATCAAGTCATAATCTGCGTTTTTTGCACGTATACAGGCATCGCGATGCCAGCGCCTCAGATTCCGGATATCACGCCTGGTCATGGCGCGGGCACTCACCGGGTCATTGGTATAGGTACGTATCGGCAGTGGAGTCGGCGCCATGGGCACCTCACGGCTGTACAGATTGGGACCGTTAATTCCCGGATAGGCAAGTTCAATACCGGCCAGAGCCTGATGTTCGTGGATGCTCGAAGCCATTCTGGCGAGCATGGGTATGTCGTTATCTTCCCATAACCGAAGTTCGATATAGGGCGTGATTTCCGAACTGTGGTGCAATTCCACTTGCTCGGTAAACACCACTCCCCAGCCACCTTCTGCCTTGATGCGACGCATCTCCGCGACCGCGGATGGATCACGATATCCGCCACCATTACAGTGAGGGACCTGATAGAACCGGTTTTTGGCTGTGACCGGACCGATTTCTACCGATTCAAACAGAATTCCATAACGAGCATGTTCATCCATGGCTGATTCTGCCGAAATAATCAGTCTGCCGAGATGCGATCTGACATTCCGGCTGCATCCTTGACAAATTCCAGGGGACCATTCCAGCCGAAGTTGCGATAGACGGCTGCCAGATGGGCAAAGGGTGGGGACTGTGCAAACAGATGAAAGGTCAGTCGATGGCCGGCATACCCCGAGTTCAGGAGGTCCTTCGCAAAGGCCAGAAGTTTACGCCGGTCCTCGGAATCCCAGTGCTCGTTGATGGTATAGAACTTTTTCATCCAGGGTCCGGTTTCCTCGCCTTCAAAGGTTGCATGATCCGGGGTAACGCAAATCTGCCCCCCGCACAACTCACGAGCGATATGCATCATGGCGGGCAACTGCGAGACAGCATGCACCCGGCCTGTCATCAAAAGAGACTGGTTCGGCATCAGGAATCCACCGGGGCTTTTTTCGGCCATCGCGATGCAGGCAGTGAGGTGTGCATTAATTCCTTCTCGGTAAACCGCCAGTTGAGCAAGCTTTTCCTGCACGGCAGGTTGCCTGTCCAGGCCGGTCTGCCTGACATTCCAGAGTGCGGCGCCGATCATCATGTCCGCATACGTAATCAGGCGTTGCACAAAAGGCAATGCTGAATAGCGGTGCAAGGTAGTGCGGATAAATACTGCAGCCCGGGTATGTTGATAGAACAGGACATCCTCCCATGGAATCAGCACATCATCAAGCACCATCAGGGTATCAATCTCGTCAAAGCGATGGGAGAGAGGGTAATCCTCACTCGATCCTCCACTTTGAAACCCTGCCCGGCAGATGTGTTTAACACCCGGCGCATTCATCCTGACAATGCACCCCAAGGCGTAATCTGAATAGGTTGCATCGCCCCAGTTGGCAATAGTGGGCTTCAGAAAGGCCTGATTGGAGTAGGCCGCGGCGGTCTCATATTTGGCACCGCGAATCACGATCCCCTCATCCGTTTCCTTGACGACATGGGTCAGCATATCCGGATCCTGATCCTGGGGTCGCAGTGAACGGTCCCCTTTTGGATCCGTGTTTGCGGACACGTGAAAGGGATCCTGCTCAACCGCAAGCTGAATGTGGTTCTTGATATTTGCTGAAAATCGGGGGTCGATTTCATTCAAGATGTCTGCCCCGTCTGCAAGCGACCACATCTCCCCTACGGTTTCATCACCAACCCGGGTTACCACTCCCTTGATTTCCTTCATCACGGTATCCACCGCATCGCGTTTGGCAATCCAGTGCTCTTGCCGGGTGGGAATCTGGTTGCCTACCGGAAATCGTTCATTGTTCTCCTCAAAGGTCATCACGCCTTGCGTGGCTTCTTCATGCTGCATGTCGTAGATACGTGCACGCACGTCAACCAGGGGTTTGAACTGGGGGTGGGTAGTGATGTCCTCGACCCGCTTGCCGTTCATGTAGACCTCCCTGCCATCCTGCAATGAGGCACGATATTCATTACCAGTCCGAATCATTTTCAATCACACTCCAAAG
>JAPYNK010000041.1 GCA_028285825.1 Arenicellales bacterium
TCACTTCGGTTTCTCTGCGACATAATGCCCCAGCTCGAAAAAACCATCTCTCCAGCCAATGTAGAGCGATCGTATCTTTTCAAAGAGATTGAGGAATTCAGGAGTATTCACCCCTGCCATGTAGAATTTCAACAAAAATTGATGCAGATTCCTGAATATCCTTATATTGTCTGCATCCTTGCCATCAAACCCCCCAAAACTGAGCAGTCGAAAACCCGCATTTTTCACCAGCGGAACATAGGAAGATTGACACTCCAGACTGGGCAATGCCCATGAATCGGTGATTGGCCTGATGTACTTTTCATATTCTTCATCGGACGCACCATCGCGGTACAGCCAATCCGATGCAACGATTTTCCCGCCTGGTTTCAGTATTCTGTACACCTCGCGCAAAAACTGCTGTCGATCAATGTAGTGACAGGCAGATTCAATATTTATGACGACATCAACCGAGTTGTCTTCAGCCGGCAGGTGCTGCGAGCAATCGCCCAGCCTGAAACCGAGTAGATCGGACAAGCCTTCATCATCGGCCATTTTGCTGGCAAGATCGATATGCAATGGGACGATGTTCACACCCATCACCCTGCATCCAAACTTCCTTGCCAAATGCAGGGCGGTTCCGCCAATCCCGCAACCGGCATCAACCACAAATGAATCGGGCCCTATATCTGCCGGGGCAATGATGACATCGACCATCCGTGCAAGAGCACGAACAAATCCCGGTGAATCCCGGAATTCTGCCCCCGTCTCGGTGGGTTCTGGGCATTCTCCGGGCTCAAAGCAACCGAAATGCAAGTGGTCGCGACTCCACAATTCCATATACAAATCTTTCGTATTGAAATTGTAGTAATCGAGAATTTTCTTTTTCAGGTGCGGTTCTTCGATTTTGATTTTGCTACTCATTTGCCCACTTTTCATTCACATCGGAACATTTTTATCTGCATTCAGCCGTCTTGCCGCATTTTGCAAACCCATCCCATTTCTGGCTCAGGCCAATTGTCGCCGCGCCAGATGAAAGAATACACCTTCTCTATCCATCAACTCATCGAAACTGCCTTGTTCAACCAGCCTTCCGGCTTCCAGTACGTAAATTCGATCTGCCTTGCGCAGGGTCGACAATCGATGCGCAATAACGATTCGGGTTGTATTCAATGCGTCCAGGTTTTCCATGACTTTTGCCTGCCTGCCATTATCCAGCCAGGTCGTCGCCTCATCCAGCATCACGATACTGGGCCGGGAAATTAATGCCCCTGCCAGCATGGTACGCTGGCTTTCGCCACCGGATGTAGTCCCTTCCCCTGCACCGACACTTGTTGACATCTTCATGGGCATTGCCATGATTTCATCTCTGATGACAGCAAGCTCGGCAGCTTCCCAAACTCTCTTCGCTTCCATGTCGATCTGCTTGCCAGCAATATTGTCCCAGAGATCTTCCGGATAAACCTGAACAGACTGGGGCACCACTCCGATTCTGCGTCGAACCTGTTTCAAATTGAGATGCCTGAGGTCACGCCCGTCGTAATACACCGAACCACTGACCGGGCTCTCGATTCCGAGCAGCAGCTTCAGTAGCGTACTCTTGCCGGAACCGGATTCGCCGGTTATGGCAACGAATTCATTCGGCCGAATTTGCATCGACAGGTCATCAACGATAAGCGGGCTATCATGAGAATACCGGAAACTGACATGTTCAATCCTGATATCACCGCTCAGTGAATCGACCGGTTCAGACTCGGTAATGGTCTCCGGTTTCTCCTGAATCAGCGGCGCGATCAGTTTGGTCGAGGCCAGTATGGCTGCAATCAAGTCAAAAGAATTTGCAAAACTCCTAACCGAATTCTGAAAAATCAGGAACAGGACAGTGACGACCAGAAATTTTCCTGTGGTCAGGTTTTCAGGAGCAGACACGACAAATGCCAGGAGCAGGCAGGCAATGCCAATCAGGGGCATTGCCGCACCAAACGCCTGCACATGTGATTCGATGCGGTTATGCCTGAATTCGGCTTGATGCCGCTCACGATAAGACCTCGCCCATACTGCAAATGCAGATCCGTGGGCTCCTTCCAGAATCAGGGTTGAGATTCCGCTGATCAATTGAAACACCTGTCCTGCCAGCTTCTGCACGGAACCAATCACATCCATGTATGGCGTGATCTGACGCGCGCCCAGTACAATCGTCCCGACCAGGCTGAATAGACCGACAACGATTGCAACACTGCCCAATGTCGGATCATGGAAATAACAGACCAACAAGGCAGCCACAAGATACATGGTCGACAGCAATCCATCGGAAACCAGTTTCTGCATGGCTTCACGGAGTATCTGAAAGCTTTGACTTCGCGTCGCGAGTTCGCCGGCCGAATAGGTCTGCAGGAAACGCGATGGCAGATGCAGCAATCGACTCATGAATGCGGACTCTGCACGAGTCATGGCTCGTGCCTCGACGCGCATGATCATCATGCCCTGATAGAACTGCAAGGCGGCCGCCAGAAATGCCACTACCGTCAGCACGGCACCAAGCGCATACAACTGACCTGAATTACCGCCGGGAATGACTTCATCGACCAGAATCCCCAGAAAAACAGCAGGGATCAGCATCAACAGGCTTCCAACTGCACCGCCCACGAACAATTGAGCAAGGGCGATCCCGGATCCCCTGAAGGCGAGGGCAAAAAGATCTTTGACGCGCCGAGCATCGCTATCCAATGGCGCGTAGAAAACCCATGCTCCCTTTTGCAGCGACTTGGCAAAACCCGTACCGACCCTGACCTTTTGCCCGGTTTTGGAATCAACCGCAGAATAACCGCCCAACCGATCGGGTATCAGGGCAACAGGGCACTCACCATCCTGGAGAAAGGCAAGCATGGCACCGCAGGAGTTCTGCCACCACTTGTCTTCTGATTTCAGGCTTACCCGACGGAAACGAACGCCTGAGGCATCAAGAATCTCGCGCAGCAAGGCGCCTCCACCCAAACGTTCTTCTCGTGCAAGACCGCGACTCGGGCTTTTGAATTCGATTCCTTCATACTGGCCGATCCGTTCGAGGGCCTGATGCAGAAATGTCCGATCACTCCTCGGTTCCGAATCTTCCGAAATGCCATGCAGGTCGAATAGCTGATGACGCGCAATGTCTTCATCCGTTTTGCGGTTTGCGATTCGATCACGCGCCAAGTTAACCTGATCGGCAATCGCCAATTTGCGATTCAGCCTCTCAATGGACAGTGCCAGAACGTGAAACTTTCTCAATGCTTCGTCTGTCAAGCCATTCCGGATTACCGATTTGGTACATTGCACCGATAATTGTTGCGATTCAGCCAGTTCAAGCCAAAGCTTGCGTGCCAGCGGCAATAAGCTGAATATTTCAGCACTGTCCGGACTGCTCTCGGCCGGATCGAGAAGCCCAAGATAAGTTGCAGATCCCGACATTATGCCTGAGATCCACATTACTCCCTGCCTGGGAGCAACAATACCGGGGTCATATGCTTGTGCCGGGTTCCGGGAGATGACTTGATCGATTGGACCCGCTTCCGAACTGAATCGTGCAAGCATGTTCGAAACCTCTTCAATCCATTGATCAATTTGTTCCGCCACCGCTGTCACATCGATATCCGACAGGCTATCCAGAGAAAGATGCCTGATGGTCGTATTCTGAATGCCTTTTGCAATAAGGTGAAGTGTTGTCTCTTCATGACTGGGTGTTGTGCCGATGATCAAGCGCCCTGCACCGAGATGCATCATGTGCTGAGGCGCGGCGATGGGGACGCCGTCTTTTTCTTCCATCAGAAAAACATCAACCTCGCCTTTTTCTATGAACCATGCCGATTGATCATCGCTTAAGTCAATTGGCGTATTTCCGGTACATGGCACGGCAATGCCGCGATTTCGGGAGAAGACATGCAGAGGGGGGGATTCAGCTGGATTCATCTCCCTAACCCGCCTGAACCAGTTGATAATAGAGTCCGTCCCTGTCACTGATCAGTTCGTCATGGATTCCCTGCTGAACGACACCCCCCTTGTCCAGCACGACAATCCGGTCACAATCACGAATTGTGCTTAATCGATGCGCAATGATCAGGCAGCTCATTCCTCGCCGGCGCAATGCCTTGTCAATGAGTTCCTCGGCCTTTGCATCCAGCGCACTGGTTGCCTCGTCAAGAATTGCAAAAGTCGGTTCACTCGCAAGCGCACGTGCGATTCCCAGCCGCTGCTTCTGACCGCCACTGAAATTTGCCCCACCCTCCTCAACCCGTGTTTCATATCCTTCAGGCCGACTGAGAATGACGTCATGGATCGCTGCATCCCGCGCTGCGGCAATCATTGTCTTCTCTGGAATGGAAGGGTTCCACAAAGTGATGTTTTCGCGCACTGTGGTGGCAAACAACGTCACATGCTGGTCAATCAGCGAGATTGAGCGCGACAGCAAATTGCCGGGGATCTCGGCGAGTGGATAGCCATCATACCGTATTTCGCCCGACCACGGTTCAAAAAATCCGGCAAGCACTGATGCAGCCGATGATTTTCCGGAACCGCTCGAGCCAACCAGCGCAACCCGCTGACCCGGCTCAATAGTCAGGTTGAAGTTCTCGATCAGCGGCTTTCTGGATCGGTTATAGCCGAATGTGACATTGCGGAATTCGACATGCCCCGACAGTTTCAATTGACCATTCAGAGTCGAAACTGCCTCCTGCTCCAGACTGGCATCCGTCTCGGATGTGCGGATTCGCGCGAGTTGAGTACCGGTTATATCGTCAAGATGCTGCATATCGGCATCGAGCATGTGGCGTGCATTGACGAACCCGAAAAAGTGACCCGCAGAAGACAGGAACATCAGTACAAGAATATAGAAGCCAGCCAGCTGACCAAGCGTCAATTCTCCTGATTCAACCTGCTCGGCACCGAATGTCAACACTGCGGCATGACCAAGGAGCAGGAACAAGACGGACAGGCTGGCACTGATATGGCGGCATCCTGCAAGACTCTGCCATGCATCAAGCTCTCGTGCCTGGTGTCCTCCCCAGCGTGCGAAAAAGGTATCGTCGCTTGCCGTGATACGCAGGATTTCCGCCTTGTTGAACAGCAAGGCGCTTATACCCGCCATCAGCCCCTGTTCGCTCCTCAAGATCATGTTTTTATCCAGCTGAATGTTGGCGACCAGATAGGCAAGAAAAAAATTGACAATCGTTAGAGCAAGCACAACCAGCGTCAATTCGGGAGATAAAAATGCCATCGCCAGAAGAAACACGGTGATCATTGCCAGATCCATGAGAAACTGCAAAAAATGCCGGGATAACGCTCGTGCGATATTGTCAACCGATAAAATGCGTACCGTCAGGCTTCCGACAAATCGATGACAGAAATATTCATATGGCAATCGCAGCAGTCGTGAAACATGATGGTCTGCCGCAACAACCGATACGCGTGCTGCAAGACGTTTCAGCCATCGCTGCTTGAATAGGGTTAGCGGATAAACAAGCAGTGCAACCGCCAGAAGCCCGGCCGCGATCTGCAATCCCCACTGCTTGTCGCCCAGGAGCACATGATCGACAAATATGCCTGTCAGCAGAGGTATTGCCAGGGAGAGGGCAATGAGCAACAAGCCGCAACTGATGCAGGCGACAATTTGCCTGGATGTTCCCGCCAGCCACATTTGGGCTCTTTGCAACAGGCTCGGACGCTTTCCTCCACTCTGAAAATCTGCACTGCGCTGAAATTCCAGAACGATTCCAGAGTAGCTTTGATCAAATTTCCCGGCCGTCAACCTGCGGCGTCCGCAAGCGGGATCGTTAATGTAGAAGTGCTTCGCATCGAAGCCCTCCAGAATCACGAAGTGATTGAATTCCCAAAACAGGATCAGGGGCAGGGACATGCCCCGCAGCATGCTGGAACTAGGTGCGCTTCGACCCTTGCAGTCAAGGCCAAAGGACTTTGCAGCCCGCTTGATGCCGGCAGCGCTGGAACCATCTCGGCTTACTTCGCAAAGCGTGCGAAGTTCAGACAGGGGTATCCACAACCCAAAATAGGCAAGCACGCTCCCGAGGCACGCTGCGCCGCATTCCGTGACGTGCGACTGCAGCACCAGCGGCGTAATGATGCGGTGCCCTATCCTGTCTCGCTTGGCTCTCGTTTGACTCATGGAGGAATGGCAAGACTATCCGAAGCCAAGAATTCTAAACGGGGCGTCGTGTTCCAGCGTGACCCGAATACGGCAGGGCGTGCCTTCATGAATATCTGTCAGATCCGGCTTTTTCTCGAAGGCAATGCCCACATGGGCTTCTCCATCCCCGGGAGGCAGCAAGTTCTCGACAGTATTTTGAAAATTGGAGGCATCCGTCAGTGAGACCACTTCTCCGGGCATGCGCAGCAGGTTGCCATCAGTTGTCGGAATGTCAACTTCAACCAGTGATCCCGGATGGATGTGCTCGAGAATGCCTGCAGGCACAGTGGCTACCACATGATCGACCAAGGCATCCTGTTCCCGGATTCTGGCCAGTACACTGCCGGCATTCAGGAATTCCCCACTCGTTGCGTATATTGCTTCGACTTCTCCTCCGCCGTGACTGACGACCTGTGAACGAGAGGCCCGCTGTGCCTCAAGCTGCAGCAGGGCGACCCCGGTTAATTCCAGCAAATTGATATCGGCATGCGTTCCGGTATTTTCCGGGGTTTTCTTCCTTAGCCGTTCTTCCTTGTCCTGTAAATATGCAATTTCCCGATCAAGTCCAGGCACAGTCTGTCTCGCAATGGCATCTCCCGGGGAGACGGTGTCTGAAACCGAAACATGCAATTCGACAATTTTTCCCGAATCATGCATTGCCACTTCATGAAACTTCCCCGCCTTGACAAGCAATCCCTCAACTGTCATTGTACGTGGCATGCTGCCAAAAACCCCCCACAGTACAAGCGTGATGATTGCCACAAAAAGAAAGCCGGCAACAAGCTGCTGGCAAGGAAATGCAACCCGCAACAACAAGTCAAGCCTCTTGCGTTCGTTACGGTCGTCGATGGTTTCTTCAAAAAACACGACTATTCCGACGGTTGAAGGCATTCAGGCCATGGACAAAGCAGGAAATAAATATAGGCTTTCAGACCATCAATTCGATCGCCGCACAGCGTGAGCTTCAAATGGTTTATCCCGCGAATCAGCAACAGGTTGCCGGATTTTCCAAGCAGCATCCTGGGGGGACCTTGAAAACGCTTGAGTGCAGACAGTTTCTCGGAAATTCCGTAATCATGGGCATTTAGAGACTCGAGAGCCTCATCCCATAGAGTGGGACTGTTTATCCAGAAACCGGAAGCCGCTGGGGGTTGTGTGTTCAGATACAAGCTGATGCCCAGGGTGTTGCCAAATGTTCCGGATTCAATATCCAGGCTCAAACCCAGAAGTGGAATGGAAACCCGCCTTTCAAGAGCGGCTAGAAGAGGCTCAACATGTAAGCGATTCTGCCGGTTCAAGCCTATTCGATCCAGATAATTGACCACTTCATCACAATTTCGATACCCAGCGGTCGCCATGCGTATGAATTTTCTGCGTCCCGGAAAAACCGCAAGCGTTTCGAGGCTCATGTGGGGCTCAAGCGCTGTACAGACTTTTTTCACAATGCACTGATCTTCAAGATCGAATTGCCAGCCAACCGCATTTACCATCGCATTGGCGATTGCGGACACTTCATCGGCCAATCGATGCTCCTGATTTCTCATGTTCTCATGCGGTCTCATGCAAAGACCCGGCGGTGGGCATGCAATGCCCCTGGCCGATGCAAGGTCAAACTCGAGCATGAAATTGCGACTCATGATTCCGGATAGTATGCTGTTGGTGCCATCGATTTCCGATAACAGCTCTGCAAAGCCCGAAAGACTCGGTGTCGCACCGCTGCAATTCCCCTGATTCCTGAAATAATCGGCGGTTCGGGTATCCCCGCCTACCACTGTAACACCCAGGTCAGCCCCTTTTTGCGGTTTGTCCATGCCTAGTTCGAATCCAAATGGAAATACCGCCAAAGTCGAAGGAAGATTCGCCGTTTGACTGATAATCCGTTTCCTGGCATTTTCATCAATTAATTCCAGTGGAATAAAATCACCAAGTTGCTCGATTACCTGCCCGAGGTTCTCGGCTTCCGATGCCATTCTGCGTTCGCAAATCTTATGTTTTTCAAGGGGGTCCATCGATACGGGTCAATTTTTGCCGGGTACCCGGACTCGACTTCAACAGCCGGTCATGCGGGTTTGGTTGGCATGTCTGCAAATACAGGTCACGACTTCCTGTTTTCAACTAGCCGATACTACTAGAAAGATTATAGAAACAATCACCATGAAGTGCAAAGCCAGGATACCCGGATTCTGGCAGGGAAGGGGTGAAGAGAGATCCGGGACGCGGCTGAAAAACGGAAACCGTTGATATCGACATTCATGAACCCGGCCCGGGACTGAAGGTCCGACACGAAATTTCCGAATTTTTTCACGACTGCCGGCAGTGAAGTTCGAAATGACCCAGTCATCCGGGCTGACCGGGTTCAGTCAGCTTGCTCTGCGGATTTATAAACCGATCGGCAATGACCAGTATGGGCGGGAGTGTCAAATAATCACAAAGCAGAGCCGCAACAATGATGATCGAAACCAGTATTCCCACCTGTATTGTTGGTATGAAGGGTGAAAATACAAGGATCAGGAATCCGGCTGCCAGTATGATGGTCGTCATCAGAATAGCCTTTCCGACAGTCTGGAATGAATAGATCACTGCCTGTTCGGGATCGTAGCCCAATTCCTTGCGACAACGGCGATATTTGCTCAGGAAGTGTACGGTGTCATCAACCACGATGCCGATTGTCATCGCCGCGACTACCGACAGGGCCGACCCTATCTCGCCTACTGCAAGCCCCCAGACCCCAAAGCCGATGATGATCGGCATGAAGTTTGGAACCAGACTGATCAAGCCCAGTCGAAGTGAACGAAAGGCAAGCACCAGCACGCAGGATATGCCGGCCAGCGCAAATACCGTGCCGAGCAGCATTGACTTTATGCTGCGTTGAGCAATATAGGAGAACAGGATTGCCGGGCCGGAGCCTTTCGCTTCAATGATGTTCGGCGCGTTGTCGGATATCCATTGCTCCGCAGACTGATTGAGCTCCAGCATCTCGTTTGAAGATAGCGTGCTGGTCGTCACCGTCAATCGAGTTGACGTCTTGTCCAGACTGACCTGGTTGTTCAAGTCAAGGCCAACCGGCAACGAGAACTCGTACAGCAACAGGTACTGCATGGCAAGTTCGGTCGTGGACGGAAGCCGATATGCATCGGGATCATCGCCATGCAGGGACTGATTGACCTGCTTGAGGGTATCGGTTATCGCCGATACATTTCGCACCGCCGGCTGTGCCCGATACCACCCAGCAAATGCCTCTACATCCGCCAGAAACCCGGGGTCTGCAATGTTTTCCGCGGACACCAGCGAGTATTCGATGATGCCGTTGCCGCCGAGGCGTTCGTCAAGAAAGTCCATATCCTGTCGAAATTCGACGCGCTTGGCAAAAAACAGGGTAAATACATCATTCAGTTCATTGCGTGGAATCAGTGCCGTCAGCATCACTACACCCAGGAACGAACCCATCAACAGGACTTTTCGATGCCGCAGAACGCCCTTTGCCATTCGGGTCATCAGCGGATCATCCTGCACAAGCACCTTCTGTGCACGAAGCGGGAATAGGCTCAGCAGGGCGGGCAGCAATGTGACCGACAGCATGAACGATGCCAAAAGCCCAAGTGCGACGAATGTGCCAAGGTGGCGATGCGGCGGCACTTCGGCAAAATTCATTGCGAGAAAGCCAAGTGCTGTGGTAACGCTTGCCAGAAAAATCGGATGCAAATTGACCCGGACGGACTCCTTGACTGCATTTTTTTTCGTGTCGCCGGAACCGAGTCGCTGCTGCAGGGCTACCAGTACGTGAACACAGTTCGCCACCACGATCATCAGCACGATGGTCGGTGCCGGCGCAGTAGACGGTGAGAGTACCAAGCCTATCCAGCCGCCCAGTCCCAGGGATATGAGAACCGAAAATATCATAATGATGCTGGTCGCCAGAACACCCATCAGGCTACGCGTAAGAATCGCAAGAAGCAGAGCCATGATCAGAAGGCTGAGCGGCAGGAAAACCTTCTGACTGTTTATGAATCGACAAGATTTTCGATGAAAAGGTCATCGTCCCGTGCCGTTGTATGCTGAAAGTTGGTGATTGAATCAACCCTTGTCGAATAGGGTGTCTGCCATGCCTGCTCTGTCAGCCAAAGGGTTGCCTCCATGGCTTGGGCTGACAGGGCATCGCCATTATCCGGAACAATCAGAAAGACAACGCTATCGCTTTTTCCATAGGTATCTTCCAGTAGTTCGAGTGCAATCAGCTCGGGATTGCTTTCGTCAAACATGATTCGGTAGCTACTCGACAATTGAAGAAAGCTCATGCCCGAGGCCGCGACGGCAGTGAGGATAACGCTGATCATGATAGCCATGAGTCGTCCTTCAACGACCCATGAGGAAAAGCTGGCGGAAAAAGAACCCGTGTTTTGACTGGCTCTTTCCAGCATCAACCTAAAACCGCCGTTATTGGGCGCGGTGCGGCGGAAAAACCGGGGATGCTGCCCGCTTGACGGGCATCATGCAGATGTCCAGGCAGGGTTGCGGCAGGGTTGACGAATATGTGCCGGGTAAAGGCCGGCCCGGGGCTAGGATTCAACAGCACACGAGCTGGTCGAAATCAAGGCAGAAAGACGGGGCAGGTGGAAACGGGAACGCCCCATGCATGCCTTGCAGACACATGGGGCGACCACCAAGTAAACAGCGACCAATAAGGCCGTTGCAGGCTAGTCAGCCCATGCAGCAGCACAGTCCGCCGGCGACTGCTTCAAGCTGTTCCTCAGTCATTTCTCCGTCGAAAGGAAGTGACAGGTGAAGGCTTTTCATGTCACTCTCGTGGATATGAAGTTCAACATCGTCGGCAAACTCAATACCCAGCTCTTTGCCGATTGCTTCTTTCGGATTTGCGATCAACGCCTGCCTGAATTCAGGATCCTGAGCTGACTTGGCAAGCAGATGGTCATGCATTTGGTCAAGTGATTTCATAGCTAGTCCTCCTCAAAAGATTACTACAGTTAAGAGATATTTTTCCTTATTTTTAACATGCTAGCCTACACTCCTCCCCCCTGTCAATACTTTTTTGAATATTTTTGAACGAATATCAGTCTGTCGACCGACTGCCGTAAATTCGCCGGGGCCGGAAAATCAAAACCGACAAGTTCGTGGAATTGTGATGGTGACGAAGTCCCACTAATGGCATCCAATATGTAATAAGGATGCTACGAGTCATGAAATCATGCCGAATCCGGTGCACTCAGGTGCATGGCTAGAGTCGATGCAACACAACGGGGAAGGCATGAATTGCCTGCAATATCCCCGGCTAAGCTGGACATGCCTGGTCACTGACTCGACCGGTCAGAATGGAAATGCAGGCCAAAACCGACCTGCCTGTCTCCGACCCGACTTCGGATCACAGTGTCCCGAACCCAAAAATGAGAAGGCACTCTCAAGGCGTAATGCTTGCCCCATGCGGCAGCAAGATGGCTCTATGTTACATGAGAATGCGAAAAATGCCGAATCCATGGCGTGAGCGCTCCATGCGGCAACTCGCTGGCCGGAAAATCCCAGGCAGGCATGACGGGGATGACCAAGCGAACTCAGTCTCAAGCCATGCTCAATTCCCAGCCAAAACCTCTTGCGGCTTGTCTCGATCTGCAACTGCAACTAGGCAATGACAGGTAGCGGATTCAATTCTTCCTCCGGCGTCTTCTCGTGAAGCAATCCCATGTCGACCGGCACGTCATAGAGCCTTCCGGGTGCGAATCGTTCCCAGTAATGACGAAGACCCGGCACGATCACGCGAACCACCGGCATGCCGATATCGGGGCGAGTCTGGTCAAGCACCAATAGCTCCATGCCCTTCCCCTCGATCAATGCCTGAATCCATTCAATGTCTTCTTTCATGTCTTCACTGCCGAGAATGCTGAAATCGCCATGAACTCGGATGGGGTGAGTTTCGCTGGGATTCAGATAGGGGTGTTCCCCGGCCTTGATGTTTTTCAGCCACGACAGGCACATGGGATCGTCAATCCTGTAATGCTCGGAACCTTGAACGGGATTTGGAACCAGGGCCAGGCATTGATTCAATTCACAGACCGCCCTCAGAATGGCAATGGCGGGATCCATGTGAGCACCCGCACCGTATATGATGTCTTCAGGCTCGCGGTCCATGCGCCGCGAGAGTGCGACAAAACAAGGAATGCCGAGATCGCTGGTAATATCCAAAACCCACATATCCCGATTGTGCTTTTCATAATAGTGCGGTGCGTAAGAGAGGTAGTCACTGCCAAAGCTGTTCAGGTCGACACCGGGGCATTGTGTACGGTTATACCACCAGACTGCAAATGCATCGCGCTCGACAAGCTCAAAAAATCCCTGCAGAATGGCCTCCTCGAGCGTGTTGCCCGCAGCGCATCCGTTCGAGTCGGCCCAAAGCTTGACCGTGCCGCGTTGCTCCGGCGTCATTCCGTAGAGCATTGCCGTCGGAAGGTAGCGATGGCGATTTTGGCTGAATGACCAAACGGGGGACCATGCGACAGGCTGATCAATGTCAAAACAGGGTGGAACAATGTTATAGGGATGTCCTCGAGCATTGATTTCCGAGGCATTCCGTATCTGCAAATCGCTGAACAACTGAACATCGTTGGGGTGGATCGCACTTTGATCCTGGGTAAACACACTATCCGAGAAGCGTCTCCTGACTTGAATTTCATCGCCATGAAAGGCAGAACTGTAGCGCTCAATCGCCTCGCAGAGAGCGCCGACCTCTGACTGCTCCGCACTGGTGCCCTTGCCGGCACTTTTCTGCCTTAGCGAGCGTCTAAGCGAACTCAGGCTTTTTATGCGCAATGCAAGATTGGCTCCTGACCAGTGAACGTGAAACCACGGATCATCTGCCGGCGTCATGTTTTTCACCCAGCAGACAACCCCGCTCCAGGGACTGACCAGATGACGATAGCGACTTATGGTCTCAGAAGCCGCAACGCTTCGTACTCCGGTTGTGG
>JAPYNK010000042.1 GCA_028285825.1 Arenicellales bacterium
CGCAGTTTAACCACGCCAGGGACCGTGATGAAACTTACCCGAGATCTAAAATCGAATTGACTGATCATTGGAGAGCCGGAAATGATCATGACCGACATTCCTTTGAACGTATCCACCAGAGCATTGGCGATTGCACGACATCTTCTCAGATGCCCCAGTCCAAAACTGTCGTGGCTGTAAATGAGCACTTTCGCATTGTTTAGCCTGTCCATATTTCAAACATTCTTCTTAGCGTTATTCGCAGCAGTCTTTCAGAATGCCGTTGGCTTGAAAGAAGCCCCTTGCAGAGTGCTACAGCAATGAATTAAGTTCTTTCCAATTATGCTTGCCCTGCTCAAATTCCCAGTCAGAATGTACCAGTGGACTGCTGAAAAGCTGGTCATTACCGATATCCCGGACCGAATTCGCAAGAGTATACAGACTCAACAGATCGAGAGTGAAAGAATAATCAGCTGGACGCAGTTATTCATTGTTTCGGTATTCGTAATTCTCTATTCGCTGTCACCCAAGACTGCTCCAGAGTTGGGCATTACTCCGGTACCCTGGTTTCTGGGGTTTTATTTCGGCTTTACTCTGCTACGGCTTTATCTCAGTTATTCCGCTCGCATTACTCCGGCTTTCCTGGTTTTTTCAATTATCGTTGATATGTTGCTACTGTATGGGCTGATCTGGACCTTCCACATACAGTACGAGCAGCCCGCAAGTTTCTACCTTAAAGCACCGACACTGATTTATCTGTTCATCTTTATTGCTTTGAGATCGCTGCGATTTGAGGCCCTGTATGTGGTAATCGCTGGAATTGCGGCAGCAGTGGGCTGGATATTGATGGTCGTTTACTCGGTGCAGGATTCGGGCATGGAGAGCATAACGCGAGATTATGTCGAGTATCTAACCAGCAATGCGATTTTGATCGGCGCCGAATTGGACAAGGTGATTTCAATTCTTCTGGTCACTGGAATTCTGGCGGTTGGCATTTCGAGAAGCCAGAACTTGCTCAAGGTTTCCCTGAAGAATGCCGCTGCTGCCCAGGATCTGTCAAAATTTGTTCCTGATGTGATTGCAGAGCAGATCAAGGAAGATTCCCAGCAGCCTGATTTGCATCGAACCGAAAGCGGAGAATGTTCAATCCTGTTTATCGATCTTGAATCGTTCACCACAATCAGTGAGTCGATGTCACCCACTCGTCTGCTTGAGACCTTGAATGAATATTTTGCGGTTGCAGCCGAACCCATTCACCGTCATGGCGGGGTAATCAATCAATTTCAGGGCGATGCGATATTGGCAAGTTTCAATATCCCGCAGAAAAACCCTGATCATGCAAGAGAAGCCATTCGCTCGGGACTCGAAATACTTGCTCGTCTCAAGGAAGTCCGGTTTCATGACTCTTATTTGAAAGCGCGAATTGGCATCAATACCGGGAATGTGACCGGCGGCCTGGTCGGGATTACCGAGCGAGTTCACTATACTGTTCACGGAGATGACGTGAACATTGCTGCGAGACTTGAGCAGCTGAACAAGCAGATGGGTACAAGAATTCTGGTCTCGGAAGAAACAATGCGCCATGCCGAGGGAAGTTTTGACTTTATCCGCGTTGACGAGATTAACTTGAGGGGAAGAAGTGCCTCAACCACGCTTTACACAATTAGAGACCCCGAGACCGGAGAAGCAGTTTCCTGATTTCGCCTTAAACTTCTGCAGAACCTGTGGGTAGTAGGGGTGAGTCAATACCTATTTCGAGGACCCATGTCTACGAACACAGCCATTTCAGATGCCACGAATTTCCAGACCACTAGGACCAGGCAACTGATTTCGGTGTTTCTGGCGTTTGCTGTCTTCGTCCTGTCCCTGATATTGGTAATCCAGACTGAGAATGAATCGGCCTTTCCCGAAGCAGTATCCAGCGCTTTTACTTTCGAGGAGTGGGTCAATCAGGCCGAAGACTGGATGAAGGATAATTTTCGGTGGTTCACCAGATTAATTGCTGATCAGATAGAAACGGTCATGTATCTGGTTGAAGACTTTCTGATTGATTCGCCCTGGTTTTTGATCTTGATGCTGATGGTGTTGCCAGCTCTGCACTATGGTGGCTTGCCTCTGGCATTTCTGACCTTGCTCAGCGGCTTGTTCTGGGGGGGTGTTGGCATGTGGGAGCAGTCGATGCAGACTCTGGCATTGATGGGACTTGCGGTGATGCTCTCGGTCATTGTTGGCGTGTTTGTCGGCATTCTGTCATCGCAAAGCGATCGATTTGAAGCATGTCTGAAGCCGGTGCTTGACACCATGCAGACCATGCCTGCTTTTGTCTATCTGCTGCCAGCCGTGTTTTTCTTTGGCATTGGCGGGCCGCCGGCAATTCTGGCCACCATGATTTATGCATTGCCTCCAGTGGTTAGATTGACCAATCTTGGCATTCGACAGATACCGGAACAGACCATGGAAGCATCTGAAGCATTTGGCGCTACCAGAATGCAGACCCTGTTCAAGGTGCAAATACCGATTTCGCTGCCCAGTATCATGCTGGGGATCAACCAGACCATCATGATGGCGCTGGGTCTGGTGATTCTTGCAACCTTTATCGGCGCAGGAGGTCTTGGTGCCGAAGTGTGGAATGCCATCTACAAGCTAAAAGTCGGCTGGTCTCTTGAGGCTGGAATGTGCATTGTATTCATGGCGATTGTCCTGGATCGGTTGAGTACGGCCATGGGAAAACCCAGAAACCCCCCGCCGCCAGCCAACACAATGCCATTTCGGCTGTTTCCCCAGAACTGGGATAAAAAGGGCTGGGCTTGTCAGGCAGAGCGTGCAATTGGCTTGGTGTGGAATGCAGTGTCCGGATTCTGCGGTTGGATTGTCGAGTTGATCGCCAGGGCAGCCAGGCAGGGGTTATCGCCTTTTCTCAGGGAACAGGCCTGTGAGCAGGCTTCTGATTTTCTTCTGCGCAGGCGTTTTCTCACCGGCAGTATCCTGTTCATTATCGGTATTGTGTTGTTTGACAAGCTAGGTCCGGGAATCGGCGGGTTTCCTGAATCGATCAGCTTTTCATTCCGGGAGCCGATTGACGATGCAATCGCATGGTTAACCGTAAACCCTGCATTCATTGCCTTTACCAAGGGGTTAAGGGCAGTCATCTTTCTGGGTTTACTGGATCCTCTGAATACCTACCTGGTCTATCTTCCCTGGTATTTCGTGATGTTCGTGCTGGCTTATGCAGGCTGGAAACTGGTTGGCAGGGGATTTGCGCTGATCTGTCTTGTCCTGATGCTGTTTATTGGCGCCTGCGGAATGTGGACAGAAGCCATGCTGACGCTTTCGTCGGTATTCGTTTCGGTTCTCATTTGCATGGTTGTTGGCTTGCCGATTGGCATTTTGGCTGCACACAACCGGCGGATCGATATGCTCATCAAGCCGATACTCGATGCAATGCAGACCATGCCATCTTTCGTGTATCTGATTCCGGTGCTGATGTTTTTTGGCGGCAATATCGTCTCGGCGGTCATTGCCACGGTTGTCTACGCCATGCCCCCGGTCATTCGGCTCACGACCCTCGGGCTGACCCAGATTCCTTCAACATATACGGAAGTAGCCACTTCCTTTGGCTCCACTTCTATGCAAAAACTATTTAAGGTAGAATTGCCAATTGCCTTGCCGAGCATTATGCTTGGACTCAATCAGGCTGTTATGATGGGTCTGGCGATGCAGGTGGTTACGCCATTGATTGGAGGCGTTGGCCTAGGCAGAGATGTTTTTGCCGCCCTGAATCAGGCAAATACAGGATACGGATTGGCGGCCGGCACCGGAATTGTCCTGCTGGCTATTGTTTTGGATCGATTGAGCCAGGCCTGGACACGCAGGCAGAGACAGTCACTAGGCTTGTGAAATCACTGAATACTGCAGATTATTAGAAACGTGATGTCGTCAGCTACTGATACACGCCAAACCAATTCTTTCGAGCAGCTCGTGCATCGATATTGGGCGACCTTGATCGCTTCGATGGTCGTGATCGGAGTGCTCGCAGCGGGATTGCCGCAACTCAATACCGTTGGAGTCGGTCTTCGCAATCACTTCAATGATGATGACCCGCATCTGATTCAGCTGGAAGTCTTCGAAGAGTCCTATGCAGTATCCGACAGCATTTTACTGGTGGTTGAACCGCCCGGAGACAGTATTTTTACCTCCGAAGCCCTGCTTGTAATTGAGCAATTGACCGATGCGTTGTGGCTAACCCCGTTTTCCACTCGCGTCAGTTCACTTACCAACTATTCGCATACGGAAGCAGAAGAAGACGATTTGATCGTTGAAGATCTGGTTGCAGATGCTGCATCACTGGATGATGCCAAGATAGATCGCGTTCGGGAAATTGCACTTGCCGCGAAAGAGACAGCCGGTCGTTTCGTGTCCCATGACGGTCGCCTTGCCGGATTGATTGTAAGCGTTGCCCTGCCTGATGAGGGTCGACCCGAGGCAAGAACCGAGGTTATCGACATGCTTGAGGGCATTGTCAATGAACAGCGCAGTATCAACCCGGACTACACCTATCATGTTTATGGTGAAATGCTGTTGCAGCGGGCCATAGGTGAAGCCATTGATGAAGACATGTCGCTGCTTGCTCCGACCGCATTCGGCACGATGCTAATCGTTGCCTTTCTACTGTTGCGCTCGGTTTGGGGCGTGCTTGGAATCATTGCCATGTTAATTGCAGTCATGACGTCAAGCTTTGGCTTTGCTGGGTGGACAGGCTTGCGATTCTTTGGCGAGAGTGGGGCAACCGTATTTGTCCTGATGGCCATTGTGGTCGCGCACTCCGTGCACTTGATTCAAGGCATGTGCAACGGAATGCTCCTTGGCAAGCAGCGTCTGGATGCGATCATTCATTCCCTGCAAATCAACTTTCGCCCAATATTTCTGACCTCGCTGACTACGTCGATTGGCTTTCTGAGCCTCAATTTTTCCGAAATGCCGCCATTTCGGGTGATGGGAAATATTGTTGCGTTTGGATCAATGATTGCCTTTGTTTATTCGGTTACCCTGCTGCCTGCGTTATTGGCGATTATGCCTATGAAGGCCCCGCCCCAGAAGCAGAACATCACGCGAAATTTTGAGCGACTGGGTGATTTTGTGGTCGATAAGAGAAACCTTCTGCTCTGGGCTTTCGTCATTTTGTTTGCAGTCAGTGCAATCGGGGTTTCCAGAATCGAGCTTGATGACAGCAATATCAACCTGCTTGAAAAAAGCCACAAGCTGCGCCAGTCGGCCGATTTCATCAATGACAATTTTTCTGGACTGGATGTTTTCGAGTATTCGCTGGATTCCGGCCGTGAAGGCGGGATCACTGACATCGGCTACCTGCAGAAAGTCGATGAATTCGGGAGCTGGCTACTGGAGCAGCCGGAAGTGTCCCATGTGACCTCAGTCGCCGACATCATGAAGCGGCTCAATCAAAACTTGCATGGAGATGCTGAAGGTTACTATGCTCTGCCGGAGAACTCCGACCTGGCGGCTCAATATCTGGTACTGTACGAGTTTTCCTTGCCGGTCGGACTGGATCTCAACAACCAGATAAACTTTGATCGATCAACCACGCGCATGACCGCAGTCATTGAGAGCCTGTCGGTCAAGGAGCAGATTGCGCTGGATGGTCGAGCAACGGCCTGGTTGCAGGAAAATGCCCCGGAAATGCAAACGGGTGCCACCGGGGTTGCCGTAATCAGTGCCTATTCAGTGATGAGAAATATTGTCAAGATGTTGATTGGCACCGGCATTGCCATGTCAATCGTCTCGTTGATACTGGTCTTTGTGTTCAAGAGCGTGCGATTGGGCCTGCTAAGCTTGATCCCCAATTTCCTGCCGGCCGTCATGGCCTTGGGAATGTGGGGTTTTGCCGTAGGCACGGTCAGTATTGCGGTCTCAATTGTCACCGCCATTGCGTTCGGCATTGTTGTTGATGACACCATCCACTTGCTTTCCAAGTACATCAGGTCGCGTAATGAGGGCTTGTCGCCGACTGAATCAATTGTGCCCACCTTCCGATTGGTCGGCAGGCCATTGCTTACCACAACACTGATTTTTGCATTGGGCTTCTTTGTATTCGGAGCATCGGGACTATGGACCAATCAGGTGCTTGGCATTCTTGTGGGTGCAACGGTTATCATTGCGCTGTTGGCGGATTTTCTGTTGTTTCCTCCGTTGCTGGTAGCACTGGACAAAACCAAGGCTCTTCTTGCGGGAGCCTCGTCTGAAACGCCAGGATCAAGCTGA
>JAPYNK010000043.1 GCA_028285825.1 Arenicellales bacterium
GCCGATCTTGCGGATTTACCACCGCATGAAGTAGATTGAGCAATCCATTTTAATGCTGTCCAATGAGGCGGATGGTTTCGAGATCGCCATCTTCACAATGCCGTCAATAAAAGAAGCATTTTTCTTCACAGCCATTTATCCAAAACATGCGATTTCACGTTTGGCTCCAGCTCTGCCAGGCTCGGCTTCCATCTTCTAGATTGTGAACTCATAAAGTACAAATGGCCGAGAGAAATGGCAAGATGCCGGTAACGTTACGCATTTCAACAATGGAATGAGGCAGTATCAGTCATGTCGACTCCTCCTCTACCGCAAGGTCTGGAAACGGATTTGGCAATTTTGCCCAGGCTTCGCTATCGACAGAGGCTAGCCGATCATCGAGCAAACATGCATCGAGTCGATTTCGCATCTCGGTTTCGTCCATCTTCTGGCCTATGAATACAATCTCCTGCAGGCGGTCACCGAAACGGGGATGCCAGCCTGGACGCTGGTCAGGTCGTTGACCCTCGGGATGCCCCCAGTGCTTTCGAGGAATCGCTGCCCACCACATCCCTGCCGGGTTGACGCTAGTGACACCACCAGCTTGAGCTAACTCGTATGCAACACCATGGTTGGCGGCTACCCAGAAAAAGCCCTTGGAGCGAAGCACGCCCCGCCAGTTCTCGCCATCATTCAGGAATGACCATAACTTTTCGGCATCGAAAGGTTGAGATGTCCGATAGGTGAAACTGGAAATTCCGTACTCCTCGGTCTCTGGCGTATGCTCCCCCTGAAGCTCTCGAATCCAGCCAGCAGATGCCGCCGCCTTCTCATAATCGAACAGGCCTGTGTCAAGCATGTATTCGAGAGGAACCTGTCCATGTGTTGCCATGAGAACTTTCGCGCCAGGATTCAGGGCTTCTACAATAGACTTGACTTCGAGGGCGTGATCGTTACTCACGAGATCGAGCTTGTTAAGCACGATAACATCTGCGAATTCAATCTGGTCAATGAGCAGGTCGGTCACTGTTCGGTTATCGTCTTCACCAAGCGACTCGCCACGGTCTTGAAGTGCCTCTGCAGCATTGTAGTCCCGCAGAAAACTCGCCACATCTACAACTGTCACCATCGTATCCAGACGCGAAACCTGACTCAGGCTGATGCCATTCTCGTCCTCGAAGGTAAAAGTCTGGGCGACCGGAATGGGCTCCGAGATTCCCGTGGATTCAATGAGCAGGTAATCAAATCGTCCTTCTTGCGCAAGTCGTGAAATCTCGGCGAGTAGATCGTCCCGTAACGTACAACAGATGCAGCCATTCGACATCTCGACCAGCCTTTCTTCCGTCCGCGAGAGATTCGCACCACCGCGTTCCACCAGGGCTGCATCGATGTTGACCTCGCTCATGTCATTCACGATCACCGCGACACGCCGCCCCTCTCTGTTGTTCAGTATCTGGTTGAGGAGCGTGGTCTTTCCAGCACCGAGAAAACCCGACAATACGGTGGCGGGGAGGCGTGAATGCCCTGAATTGGCTTCCTGACTTATTGGCATAACGGACTGCATGCAGTTATTCAGGAATGCACCGCATCCATTGATAGAGGCAGGGGTGGCAGTTCAGCCAGGCAGCAATATCTGACCAGAATGCCTTTCCTGAGAGTTGTCTGACATATTTCCACCATAGCTCAAAGCTTGGTCGGATTCGGTGCATCGCCGTAAACATGCTTCGGGTCGAAGGTTTTCGCTGGCTCCATGAACGTGAGCCGTGCAGTTTTGCCAGCTTGGCCTCCGAGTTCAACCGACCGGTAAAAACAGGAACGGTATCCGACATGGCAGCTGGCACCCGATCCTGAAACATGGACGCGCAACCAGATTGCATCCTGGTCGTCGTCAATGCGCATATCAACCACTTGCTGGACTAAGCCGCTCGTTTCACCCTTGCGCCAAAGACACTGGCGACTACGGCTCCAATAGTGCGCTTCACTGGTCGCGATCGTTCGCCATAGAGCCTCGACATTCATATACCCCAACATCAACACCTCGCCGGAGCCTGCTTCAGTCGTGATACAGGGGATGAGTCCATCGGCATCGAATTTGGGCGCCAAATCGAAACCTTCCTCAACCTGCTTGACAGTGTTCCTTGCGGCAAAAGGATAAACGTCCGCTGTAACGAAATTATCAGGCACCATTGGAATCGCTCCTGGGGTTTCCGATGATCGCGAGAAATTCCCGACGAGTCTCCGGATCATTGCGAAAGCTGCCGAGCATGCGACTGGTTACCATGGAGACGCCCGGGTTGCGAATCCCGCGGGTGGTCATGCATTGGTGTGCTGCCTCGATTACAACGCCAACACCATGCGGCTTCAGCACTTCATGCACGGTATCCGCGATCTGCGATGTCAGCGCTTCCTGAATCTGCATCCGCTTGGCAAACACCTCGACAAGGCGTGCCAGCTTGGAAATTCCAACAACGCGACCAGCTGGCAGATAGCCGATATGTGCTTTGCCCAATATGGGAACGATGTGGTGCTCACAATGCGATTCAAGGCGGATGTCGCGCAAGACAATCATCTCGTCGTAGGCAGAGGTTTCCTCAAACGTAGTTGCAAGCAGCTGGCCGGGATCCTCGTTGTATCCAGCGAAGAATTCCTCATAGGCTCGAACCACACGCTCGGGCGTACCCACAAGACCTTCACGATCGGGATTGTCGCCCGCCCACTTGATCAGTGTCCTCACGGCCGCTTCCGCCTCGGATTTACTCGGCCGTTGACGCACATTTGGGTTATGGAATAGGGATTCTGTGTGAGTCCCGGCCACCACTGTATCCATGTCAAATTCTCGTTTTAGACATACCCGGCACTTGCAAGAAGAACCAGGCTATTATCAGTCAAGGAATGTAACATTATAACACTTTCTTGTTCTCATACGTTGAAACACCGAATGAAAAACACGAATACGCAAAAGCCCGTGATTGGCCGTTTTCGGTATTTTGACAAAACCCTGACAATGCATTTTTCGCTATAGGCAAGAGAGGAAATTGATGCATGAAATGACCTGAAAGCGGATTCGTCACTGGTTGATCGGGGAAATTGGCCAGCCACTGTCCGCCCGTTTTATGATTTGACAGGTGATCGAACCCCGGTATGGGAGTAGCTCCGGTCTTGACTTCCAATGAACGCAGGTGAATTGGCAATGATGCTCGCACAACAGAATCCAGACGGACGGCTGAATTGCCCATTGCGGAAAAATGAAAGACCATCAAAAGCTGTGGGGTATTCGGACCAGGGCGTGTTAACACGCCCTGGTCCAAGGCACGCGCAAAACATTCAGGCGTAAAGCATGCAGCCGGGCATAATCAATGTGGTTTCTCTTGCTTCCATGCCTGTCAGCCCATCGCAAAGCCGGATACCATATCGACCGCCTTTTTCCATTGCCTGACCTGTTCGTTTCGTTTTTCAGCATCCATCCGGGACTCAAAGCTTAAATCTGCACTCCAGCTCCTTGAGATGGATTCCATAGATGCATAAACTCCGCATTTTAAGCCTGCAAGATATGCCGCGCCAAGTGCGGTAGTTTCAGTATTTGCCGGTCGGTCAACCGGCAAATTCAGGACGTCACTCAAGAACTGACAGAACCAGTCATTATTGGCCATGCCGCCGTCAACTCTAAGCCTGCGAATACTACCTCCATCAGATTGAATCGCTTCCAGCAAATCCGCACTCTGATAGGCTACCGACTCCAGTGCGGCACGCGCCAACTGCGCTTTTCCGGTATCTCGTGTCATTCCAAATATCGCTCCACGTGCATCGGGCAGCCAATACGGAGCTCCCAGTCCCGTTAATGCCGGAACCATGTATACGCCACAATTGTCATTCAGGGATTGCGCAAGCTCCGCTGACTCGGCAGAGTCTTCAAAGATATCGAGTTCATCTCGCAGCCATTGCATGGCAGCACCGGCAACAAAAATGGAGCCTTCCATCGCATAGCATGTTTGGCCATCAAGCCGATAGCCAATGGTTGAAAGCATGCGATGACCGGATTTGACCAGACTTGGACCCGTATTGATAACCAGAAAGCAGCCCGTCCCATAAGTGCTTTTGACCATGCCCGGCTCAAAACAGGCCTGGCCAAAGAGCGCTGCCTGCTGATCACCAGCCACACCCAGGATGGGCAGGGACCGACCCATCACTGCGGAATCAGTAACACCGAAGCGGTCTGCACAGTCCTTCACCTCTGGCAGGCAATTCTCGGGAATCGCAAACAATCTCAATAACTCCTTATCCCACTCATTGGTCCGAATATTGAACATCATGGTTCGGGAAGCATTGGTTGCATCAGTGGCATGTGAAACACCGCCGGTCAGGCGCCAAATCAGGAAGGTGTCAACCGTTCCAAACGCCAGCTCACCCCGATCAGCCCGTTCACGAGTGCCGGGAACCTGATCCAGAATCCAGGCCAGTTTCGTTGCCGAAAAATAAGGGTCCAGCAAAAGCCCGGTTTTGTCATGGATGGATTCAGCGGTATCGGCATCATTCAGTGAACGACAGAAATCCGCCGTGCGTCGATCTTGCCATACGATTGCGTTGTAGACCGGCTCTCCAGTGTTGCGATCCCAAACAATCGTCGTCTCACGCTGATTGGTAATTCCAATCGCTACCACTTCTCCCGACAGCCCCTTTGCATGTTCAAGCACCCTGCTCGCGGTACTCAGCGTTGTTTTCCAGATTTCCCTTGGATCATGTTCCACCCAGCCATCATTCGGGAAATACTGGGCAAATTCCTGCTGTTCGGAGTGAACGACATTGCCATGCTGATCAACCAGAAGAGCACGTGTGCTGGTTGTACCCTGATCCAGGCTAAGAATGTAGGCCTGCATTTAACACCACCCTTCGGTTCCGGGGGAAATCCAGCACAGAGTCAATATATCTCGCCAGGTCGCATATCTGGTCAAGATGCATTCGAAGGCCGTGCCGAGTACGGCGCCAGATAACATCCTCAGCACTTCTTGCGTATTCATGCTCAATCAGATAGTCAACTTCGGCCTGAAAACAATTCGGAGAAAATTTCCTTCCCAGATCATCGGCCGTCGTCGAATTCCGCAAGATAAAATGAGCATTTGTTCCGTAATGCGATGCATAGTGATTGGCCAAGTCCCGGGGCATCCAGTCATACTGTTGTTGCAGGGAAGATGCATACCTGCCGACATTATCAGTACCCATTGCACCGCCGGGTAAAAACCCATTATGCGTCCATTTCGGCCTGCTGAAACCCTCAAGATCACGCAACCGGTCCAGCACATCCTCTGCCAGGATTCGATAGGTTGTGATTTTGCCGCCAAACACGGAAACAATGGGAGCCAGCGAATCATCGTACTTCAATGTGTAGTTCCGGGACAATCGGCTCGCCTCGGCATCATCCTCACCGCATAGCGTTCGTACTCCGCTGAACGACCATACCACATCACGCGGAACAATCGAAATCTTGAGATATCGATTCACTGCCTCACAGAGATACTCGATTTCCATGTCAGAAATTTCATCCCGCTCGTCAGGATTGTCCAAGCCTTTCTCCGTAGTTCCAATCAGCGTAAAGTCCTGCTCGTAAGGTATACAGAAAACCACTCTGCGATCAGGGGCCTGAAAGATATAGGCATAGGGATGGTCAAACAGTCTTCGTACCACAATATGACTGCCGCGAACAAGCCGTACTGGCTGCCGGCTCTCCTGTAGATGAAAATCCCGGGCAATCGAACCAGCCCATGCACCGGTCGCATTGACCACTACACGGGCACGGACTCGGCAGACATCCTTCAACATGCTTTGATCGCCATGCCTGTCGAGAGTCACCCACCAGTAATTCTCTTCCCGTTTCAGATCGGTACACTTGGTTCGATTCAGCACGCAGGCACCAAGGCCTTCTGCAGCAACCACATTCAAAATGACCAGTCGGGAATCCTGAACCCAGCAGTCTGAATAGGCAAAGCCATGTCGATACTGCGATTTCAACACCCTTCCGGCAACATGATGCTCCAGTCTGATTCGCCTGGATTTTTCCAGTCGCTGCATTGGGGCAAGCGAGTCATAAAGAAAAAGTCCGGCACGAATCAGCCATTTTGGCCTCAAGGAACTGTCATGCGGCAACACGAATCGCAAGGGCCACATGATGTGCGGAGAATTCTTGAGCAGAATTTCACGCTCACGCAAGCTGTGCCTGACCAGCCCAAAGTGGTAGTTCTCCAGATAGCGCAAGCCACCATGAATGAGCTTGGTGCTGGCCGATGATGTGTGCTGGGCAAAGTCATCCCTCTCACAGAGCAATACCCTGAGCCCACGACCGGCCGCATCCCGAGCAATGCCAGCACCATTGATACCGCCACCAATAACCGCCAAATCGAAAATATCCTGTTCGCCTAATTCAATGGCCATTGTTTTCTCATGGTGAAATCGGACCAGAAAAGGGATTAAACGCGAAGGAATACAAAAAGCGCCCAGATGAAGGAAAGCATCACTGCTCCCCAAAGAGGTGTCGAAAATGCCCAGAGCCAGACGAGAAAGATGAAAATACTGCCCAGCAAGCTGATAAACAGGCGATCGCCCCGTGTTGTATCGATGCCAAATACGCCACGCCTAGGACCACCGCCCGGACTGAATTTTTCCCAGATGCCCATCGACACGATGCAAAGCAGGATGAAAATGAAGAATCCTGCAGTCGGCCAAGTCCACGCCATCCACGACAAGTCCAGCATCGACCTATACCCGTCCTAGGGAAAATCCCTTGGCTATGTAGTTTCTGACGAAGTAAATCACTATTGCACCGGGAATAATCGTCAATGCCCCGGCAGCGGCCAACAGGCCTAGTTCATAACCGGCAGTGCTGGCTGTTCTGGTCATGGTTGCTGCAATCGATTTCGCTGCCACCGAAGTGAGCGTCTTTGAAAGAAGCATTTCTACCCATGAATACATGAAACAGAAAAATGCCGCCACGCCGATACCCGAGGCTATCGCAGGCATGAATATCTTCACGAAAAATCGTGGAAAGGAATAACCGTCGACATACGCCATTTCATCCAATTGCTTGGGAATACCTGACATAAACCCCTCCAGAATCCAGACTGCCAGAGGAATATTGAATAGGCAATGCGCAAGCGCAACAGCAATATGCGTGTCATACAGGTCTATCGCCGCATACAACTGAAAAAACGGCAATGCAAAAACCGCTGGCGGTGCCATGCGATTGGTCAGAAGCCAAAAAAACAAATGCTTGTCACCCAGAAACCGGTATCGGGAAAACGCGTACGCAGCCGGTAATGCAAACGTAACCGAGATCACCGTATTGATGACGACGTAGGTAATTGAATTAAGATAGCCCCTGTACCAGGTCGGATCAGTGAATATTTCGATGTAGTTTTCAAGCGTAAAGTCCCGCGGAAAAAATGAAAATCCACCCAGTATCTCATTGGTTGTCTTGAATGACATGCTAAGCAACCAGTAAATCGGCAACATCAGAAAGAGGATATAGATGGCGGGTACCAGCAACCGGTACAACGGTATTGCGGCTGTTCTTCTATTGCTGTTCATTTTTCATCATCAAGGTATAGAACACCCAGCAAATCAGCAAGACGACGAAGAAATAAACCAGTGACATTGCAGCTGCGGGCCCCAGATCAAACTGACCCAAAGCCAGTTTCACCAAATCGATCGACAGCAATGTTGTTGAATTGCCCGGTCCGCCTCCGGTCAGCACAATAAGCTCGGTGTAAATCATGAAACTGTCCATAAACCGAAGCAGGATCGCAATGGTCAAGACACGTTTCATCTTGGGCAACTGAATCCACTTGAATACGGCCCATTTTGAGGCACCGTCAATCTTGGCGGCCTGATAATAGGCTTCCGGGATAGCGGTCAAACCCGCATATGCAAGCAACACCACCAGTGAAGTCCAGTGCCAGACATCCATCAGGATCGTAGTTATCCAGGCAGATATCGGCTGCTGGGTAAAGTTGTAGTCAATTCCAATGGCATTCAGGGAATATCCAAGAAGACCAATATCGGGCAGGGCAAAGATATTCCACATTGCACCAACGACATTCCAGGGGATCAGCAAGGGCAATGCCATCAGCACCAGGCAAACCGAGACCCAGGGGCCTTTTCTTGGCATGCTCAACGCAATGGCTATGCCGAGTGGCACCTCAATGAGCAGGATGATCGAGGTAAACATGATCTGCCTGAGAAAAGCATCATGGAACCGATCAGAATTGAGAACCTGCTCAAACCAGGTCAACCCTTCCCAGAAAAACACGTTATCGCCAAACGTTTCCTGAAATGCATAGTTGACTACAGTCATCAGTGGTATCAAGGCATTGAAAGCGACCAGAAAGACCACTGGAATGACGAAAAACCAGGCGCTTTGCTTGACCGATTTGCTGATCATGGCTCACCATCCTCCCCGGCCAGCCATTGATTCGCATACAGATACGTGCGATCCTTGTCGAACTGAATCCGGGCACTGCCTTCCGGTATGGGTGTATCCTCTGGACATATCAGCTTGATTTCGTGCTGTTCATGCTCAACATGGACCAGCTGATGTCGACCGAGATCATCGACACGACAAATCTTTACCGGGATACCCTGCTCACTGAATCGGACATATTCAGGACGAACGCCAATCTGGGTAACTGCCTGACTGGCTTGAAGGCCAGAACTTCATCGGCAAACGTCAGTGCTTCAGTTTGATCGTGAGTCACGTAGATCATGGTTGTGCGAACATTCTGATGCAATTCCTTCAACTTGGAACGCAGTTCCCATTTCATGTTCTGATCAATAACTGTGAGCGGTTCATCGAACATCATGACATTGACGTCTTCTCTTACCAGGCCGCGGCCCAGGGAGATTTTCTGCTTGCCATCGACAGTCAGTGATGCTGCTCTTCGATGAATTCCTTCTTCCAGATCCAGCATCTTGGCAACTTCGAGAACTCTCGAACTGACATCTGTTTCCGGGATTTTTCGATTGCGCAACGGAAAGGCAAGATTGTCAAAAACCGTCATGGTGTCGTAGATGACCGGAAACTGGAATACCTGGGCGATATGTCGATGTATCGTGTCCATATCCGTGACGTCATCCTCATCGAACAACACTCGTCCTGAAGTCGGCGATACGAGACCGGAGACAATGCCCAGCAAGGTGGTCTTGCCACAACCGGATGGACCCAGCAATGCATAGGCGCCACCGTCTTCAAAAACAATATCGATATGCTTGAGCGCAAAATCCACATCCAGGCGTGGATTGCTCAGATAGCTGTGTCGAATATCCTGCAAAGAGATTTTGGCCATGAACTCGTAACTTTATATCAGTGAATGGCAGTACCATCCTGATCAAAATACAGACATCCGTCCAGATTCATGTACACATTGATGTTCTCCCCCATTGAATAAGCATGAATGCCACCGGACTCGGAAATCCAGTCATTGCCATCAATGCGCATGTGAATGAGACTTGACGAGCCGCTTATTTCAGCCAGTTGCACAGTTCCGGATACTGCAACGTGCCTGTCGCTATTCTCCATATTGGTCAAGCTCAGATGATGCGGCCGGACTCCGATAACATACTCGCGATCCGGGCGACCCCGAAATGACTCGGGGCATTGCCAGCCTGCAATTCCAGGAATTGAAATCAGGTCGTTTGACTTGACAATCTTTGCCATGTTGATTGGCGGATGGGAAAAAATTCTTGCGCATTCGAGATTCTCTGGCCGCCGGTAAATATCCGTTGTCTTGCCATACTGCACAACCCGCCCTTCATGCAAAGTCGCAACATGACCGCCGAGCATGAGCGCTTCCTCCGGCTCACTGGTCGCATAAACCACTGTGGAACCGGATGCCGCAAACAGCTTCGGCAGCTCTTCGCGCAACTGCTCCCTCAACTTGTAATCAAGATTTGCCAGCGGCTCATCAAGCAAAACCAGCGAGGCATGCTTCACCAGTGCACGCGCCAGGGCAATGCGCTGCTGTTGACCTCCCGAAAGGCTGGCAACATCACGGTCCAGAAATTCGGACAATTTGAGCAGTTCGGCAATTTCTCCAACCTGCCGCCTGATTTGATCCTGCTTCTTGCCAGCAACTTTGAGCGGAGATGCAATATTGTTGAATACACTGAAATTTGGGTAATTGATGAACTCCTGATAAACCATTGCAATATTCCGCTTCTGCACTGAAACATGGGTAACATCCTGGCCCGAGAACCAGACCTCACCTGATGAAGGCCTCTCAAGTCCTGCCATCAGTCTCAAGAGCGTGGTTTTGCCGCTCAATGTTGCGCCAAGAAGGACATTGAAATCTTGGTCTTCAAGAGAAAGGCTCGTAGGATGAATATGGGTCATTCCATCCACGATTTTGGAAACGTTTTTAAGCTCAACCGACAATGTTCTGCTCTTCAGGGATCAGTTGCATACATGCACCATCACGTCATGCGAGTTTGCATGCCGCATGAATTTGTCCGGCACTCCCGTATCGGTAATGAAGTGATCGATTTCGGTGAGCTCGCACAGGAATATAGGTGCCTTGCGCTTGAACTTGTTTGCATCGGCAACCAGGATTACTTCTCGTGCATGGCGGATCATGGTTTGTGCAACACGGACCTCCCGCCAGTCGAAATCCGTGACGATGCCTTCCTCATCAATTGAGGAGGCACCAATGATCGCAAAATCTACCCGGAACTGGCTCACAAAGTCAGCGGCTGCATTGCCGACAATTCCTCCATCCTGAGGGCGAATCTGTCCACCGGCAATAAAGGCTTCAATCTGATCGTTCTGGACAACAATGTTCAAGACATTGAGGTTGTTGGTCACAACCAGCAATCCCTCGTGCCGATGCGTCAACTCAACGGCCACCTGTTCGGTAGTGGTTCCGATATTGATAAAGAGTGAACAGTCGTTGGGAATCAGCTCAGCAGCTTTCTCGGCAATTCGCTCTTTGCCCTCGGCAGCCAGCAATTTGCGAGCGCCATAACCCAGATTAACGACACTGTCGCAGGTAATGGCGCCACCATGGATTCGCTGCAGCAGACGAGCGCGCGTTAACTGGTTTAAGTCGCGCCGGATGGTTTGTGCCGAGACATTGAGCCTCTCGGCGAGTCGGTCAACCTGTACAAGTCCTTCCGATTTTGCAATTTTCCAGACCTCTTTCTGCCTCAGATTCAGGTCTGAACGTTCACAGAATTCCTGCCTCATTGACTGGAGCCCATGGTCTGGCCAAGTTGATGATGCATTTCGATGACAGCATGCCGAACTGACATCCAAACAGTTACAGAAAATGCCGACACGGAATCAGGTTGAATGCATATCCGTATTACCATGAACGGGCTTTGCGAGTCGCCTGCCTGCTTCAAGCAGATAGCTCAAAACAGGCAGGCGACGTCTCAAATCAGATTAACTCTCGCTCCAGCGCTTCACGAGCTCATCATAATCCACGGTTTTGCCTTGTGGCTTTTCTTCGACTTTAGCCTTGGGCGAACCGGGCTGGCTGAGCCACCACGATGGATCCTTTTCTTCATTGAGTCTGGGCCCACAGCCGCCATAGGTCTGGTTACGCTCGTCAGCCACCTGCATTCTTGCCATGACCTGATCCATTTCAGAGGCCAGTCGGTCCATGGCTTCCTGAGGGGTAAAGGCACCAGAGTTGACATCACCGATTTGCTGCCACCAAATTTGCGCCAGTTTCGGATAATCAGGTACATTGATGCCGGTGGGTGACCACCTTACCCGGTCAGGAGAGCGATAGAATTCAACCAGTCCGCCGAGTTTGGGTGCTCTTTCCGTAAACGACTTGTGACGAATATCGCTATCGCGAATCGGCGTCAATCCAACATGCGTCTTTTTCAGCGATACCGTTTTTGAAACCGTAAACTGGGCATACAGCCAGGCTGCCTTGCGACGGTCAACCGGTGTTGATTTGAACAGAGTCCAGGATCCGGCATCCTGATAACCGAGTTTTTGCCCTTCTTCCCAGTAAGGACCATGTGGCGAAGGTGCCATTCTCCAAAGCGGATTGCCTGCATCATCGACAGTATTGTTGCCTTCGCTCTTCGGAGCAACCATGGATGCGGTAAAAGCGGTATACCAGAAAATCTGCTGGGCGACATTACCCTGCGACAATGCCGGCAGAGACTGGTAGAAGTCATAGCTTGCCGCACCGGGAGGCGCATATTTGCGTAGCCACTCATCCCATTTGCGGATTGCGTACACGGCAGCTGGAGCATTTGCCGCACCGCCACGTGATACTGAAGCACCAACCGGATTACAGGTTCCAGCTTCCATGCGTATGCCCCATTCATCGACGGGTACGCCGTTTGGTAGGCCCTTGCTTCCGGCACCCGCCATGGAAAGCCATGCATCAGTCATGCGCCAGCCAAGGTCCGGAGCACGTTTCCCATAGTCCATATGACCAAACACTTGAACTCCGTCGATTTCCTTCACATGCACCGAGAAGAACTCGGCAATGTCTTCATAGGCTGACCAGTTGACCGGCACACCCAGATCATAGCCATACAGTTCCCTGAACTGGCTTTTCAGTTCGGGGCGGTTAAACCAGTCATAGCGAAACCAGTACAGGTTTGCGAACTGCTGGTCAGGCAGCTGGTAGAGCTTGCCATCTGGCCCAGTGGTAAAACTCTTTCCCATAAAGTCATCGACATCGAGCGTTGGCAAAGTCACGTCAGCCCCTTCTCCTGCCATCCAGTCGGTCAGGTTTACCGCCAGTTGCAGTCTTGAGTGCGTACCGATCAGGTCCGAGTCATTGATGTAGGCATCGTAAAGATTTCGATTGGTCTGCATCTGTGTCTGTACAGCCTGGACCACCTCGCCCTCGCCAAGCAACTGATGGTTAACCTTGATTCCGGTAATCTCCTCGAATGCCTTGGCCAGAACTTTGGACTCGTATTCGTGAGTCGGAATGGTTTCCGACAGGACATTGATCTCCATGCCTTGAAATGGCTCCGCCGCCTTGATAAACCATTCCATTTCAGCTCTTTGCTCATCGGCCGTGAACGTAGATGGCTGAAATTCGGAGCTGATCCAGCTTATCGCTTTTGCCATATCGGCTGACGCAACGCGGAATACCCCGCCCAAAACAAGCAGGGTAAGCGCGAAGGCCAGAAAGAATTTTTTCGTCATTGTTACTTGAGCCTCCCCATTAAGTAGGTCGAAAATGAAAACTTGCAATAGTCAAGTCACTGTTTCGATAATATACAAATATTTTCGTTTTTTGTTAATTTTATTTCCAGAAATTGGGAAAATTCGTTCAATTCCGAACAATTTGACTGCAAACAAACAAATCAGGGAGCCAAGGGTTGTTCCGGGCTATTGCTGCCGTTCAGCCTGCCTGCACTATTTCCGCCAGACCTGTTTCTCATGAAAATCACCTTTGCAGGCGTTTTTTCAATTGACAGCGAAGCATTCAAAAACTACAATTCAGCTGCAAAAAATAGCCCAGAATATAAGCAGGTCACCCGGCAGCGGACAATACTGCCAGCATCGCATTAGGAAATTGGAGGATTCGGTGGCCGGTTGGCCGATTCAGATGGCGAATGCATAAAGAAACCGGTTCGGCCTGTTCCTTACTGCGTTGTCATCCGGCACCGCACGGTTGCATTGACAATATGGAAAGACCTTGTGAGCGCAGAGATTGTACACTGGTCTTGCTATGGATCACTTGTCTACCGGCTTTTGGTCTGCCTAGTGTTTGCTTATGCGTCCGGGCTTCGTAGCGATTCTCAGCGAATTAGGATTGTTGGGGGTTGTCTTGACACTGGCAAATGAATACAGGGCATATCCTTCAATTTTGTGACAAGAAGCTTTACTCATGCTACCGGAGCTTATTTCGAAGCCCTCCATGTTTAAGGCTGACCCTGGTGAACTGGATTGACATCAACGCTTCCCTCAATCAGCGCTTACGTCATTGACACATTGTCCGGGGAGTCTCCAGCCAAGACCCGGGAAACAGGAAAATTTAGAATTTAAACTTTGTCAATGAAGCATTGAAGCCACCATTTCAAGTATATATTGGGGTGTAGCCAAGTGGACTAAGGCACCGGGTTTTGATCCCGGCATTCGGAGGTTCGAATCCTTCCACCCCAGCCACAATGATCGTCAAAGACTCTATCATGCTGTCTCCCGAAAACCTGACAATTTTTACCGGTAACGCCAATATGCCATTGGCGATTGAAGTTGCACAAGTACTCGGAGTTCCCCTTGGCAAGGCCACGGTGGGCACTTTCAGCGATGGAGAAATCAATGTCGAAGTCCTGCAAAATGTCCGCGGCCATGACTGCTTCATCATTCAGCCAACCTGTGCTCCAAGCAATCACAATCTCATGGAGCTACTGATCATGATTGATGCGCTGAAACGGTCATCAGCTGCCAGAATCACGGCTGTCATTCCCTATTTCGGGTATTCCAGGCAAGATCGCCGGCCACGAAATTCGAGAGTTGCCATATCCGCCAAGCTAGTTGCTGAAATGATTACCATATCCGGAGCAGACCGGGTTCTGGTCATGGACCTGCATGCAGACCAGATACAGGGATTTTTCGATATCCCTACCGACAATATCTACGGGTCTCCGGTAATAATGAGCGAACTGTGGAAAAAACAGCTCCCGGATCCCATCATTGTCTCCCCTGACGTAGGAGGGGTAGTAAGAGCCCGGGCCATGGCAAAATTGCTCGATACCGATCTGGCAATTATAGACAAGCGAAGACCAGAGGCCAACCAGGCCGAGGTCATGCACATTATCGGCGATGTCAAAGATCGGTCATGTATTCTGATTGATGACATGGTTGATACTGCCAACACCTTGTGTCAAGCCGCAACCGCATTGTATGAGCATGGTGCCATCAAGGTTCTGGCAAGCTGTACTCATCCAGTGCTGTCAGGTGCTGCCATCAGCCGCATTTCCGAGTCAAAAATTGATGAGGTGCTCGTCACAAATTCGATTCCCCTGGATGAAGAAGCCAAAAAATGCAATAAAATAAATCAATTATCGGTTGCCGAATTACTCGCAGAATCTATTCGCAGGATCGCAACGGGCGACTCCATCAGCAATCTTTTCATTGAATAACCAATTTACAAGGTAACAACATGCCTGAACAATTTGAATTAGCCGCACGCGTCAGGGCTCGCTCTGGCACCAGTCTGGTCCGACGCTTGAGACGCGAAGGCGATGTCCCAGCCGTGCTTTATGGCGGCGGAAAACCCAACATCAGCATTGCAATCAATCATGACGTTCTGTTTCACTCTCTGGAAAAGGAGAGTTTTCACTCGGCAGTAATCGTCATCAATACCGATGGAAACAGGGAGCAGGCCATTCTGAAGGATATACAGAGGCATCCCCACAAGACCAATATCCTGCATGCAGATTTCCAGAGGGTTGATCGCAACAAACCGATTCTTATCAGCATGCCAATCCATTTTGAAGGTGAAGATGAATGCGTTGGCGTAAAGATTGACGGTGGCATGATCAACCACCTCATCACTTCGGTAGAGGTGACCTGTCTGCCCGAAAAACTGCCGGAACGCATTGAAGTCGATGTGTCCGGCCTACAGAAGAATGAATCTCTGCATCTGTCCGATATTCCACTGCCGGAAGGCGTTGAGTTGACTGCCCTAATGTACGATGAATCGGGGGACCATGATCTGGCGATTGCGTCCGTTTCTGCGCGCCGGGTCGAAACCGTTGATCTCGAAGATCAGGCTCCAACTGAAAGCGTAGATGAAGGCGATCAGGAAGATGGATCAGATTCCGATACCGACAGTGAATCCCGGGACGAGCCGGAGTAGCAACAAGGCTTTGCTCGGCAGATTTTGGTGAGCAGATTCAGCAAAATTTCACTGGTTGTCGGACTCGGAAACCCAGGCAGCAAATACGCTGATACTCGACATAATGTCGGTTGGTGGTTTCTGGAACGCCTGACCAATGACTTTCAGTTCGACCTGAAGCCGGAGACACGTTTCCAGGGATTTTTTGGTGAATTTCGCATTGACCAAAGAGTCATTCGCGTACTGGCTCCGACCACTTTCATGAATCACAGCGGTCGATCTGTTGCGCCCTGTGTGTCCTATTTCAAGATTGACCCGAAGCAAATTCTGGTTATTCATGACGAACTTGACCTTGAGCCGGGAGATTGTCGACTCAAATTCGGAGGCGGACATGGAGGACACAATGGAATTCTGGATATCCGGAAATCTCTCGATACATCCGACTTTTTGAGATTGAGACTCGGAATCGGACATCCAAAATCTGCCTCGATGGTTACCCGCCATGTTTTATCGAGGCCCAACATGCCCGATTTTGAACTCATCCATCGGTCGATGGACCGGGCCATGAAAATCATGGATCTTGTGATGCTTGGAGAAATCGAGCGCGCAATGCATCGGCTGCATACTAAAGACGGCATTCACCAGGAACCCGGTTAGCCATGGGCCTTAAATGCGGAATTGTCGGATTGCCGAATGTCGGCAAGTCAACCCTGTTCAATGCCTTGATGCAAAACAGCCAGGCTCAGGCTGGCAATTATGCATTTTGCACCATCGACCCAAACATTGGCATGGTTGAAGTTTCAGATCCGCGAATCATGGGCATCTCGGATATCGTACAACCTCAAAAACTGATTCCGGCTACAGTCGAATTTGTCGACATAGCAGGACTTGTTGAAGGTGCATCGACTGGCGAAGGACTCGGCAACCGGTTTTTATCGCATATCCGTGAAGTTGATGCCATCGCCCATGTGGTTCGTGCATTTGAAGATGCGAATGTCGCACATGTTTCGAATCGGATTGACCCAGCCGACGATATCAGAACAATCAATCTGGAGTTGATTCTTGCTGATTTGCAGACCGTTGACAAGGCACTTGGCAATGCCGAAAAAAACAGGAAGTCGGGAGACCGGGAACAGGCAGTGCTAGCCAGCCTGCTTGATCAGGTCAAGACTCACCTTGAACAGGAAAGTCCAGCGCGGCTGCTGGACCTTGAGGAGTCCGATCAGAAGCGCATTGCTTCGCTTTGTCTGTTAACCGGCAAGCCGGTTCTCTATATTGTCAATACTTCAGACAATATGCAAAGCGACAACGAACGGATTGCAGCTATCGAGATGATTGCCAATTCCGAAAATGCACCGATGGTTCCGATATGCGCTTCCCTCGAACACGAAATCTCCGAGCTGGACCATCCGGAAGCCGTGTTATTCCTGCGAGAACTGGGTTGTCAGGAAAAAGGCATTGACCGAGTCATCAGAGCGGCCTATTCCCTGCTGGGACTGCATACCTTTTTTACGGCTGGCCCCAAGGAAGTCCATGCATGGACGATCCGGCAAGGAGCCACTGCACTGCAAGCTGCTGGCATCATCCACAGTGATTTTGAGAGAGGATTCATCTGTGCCGAAACAATCGCCTATGAAGACTACATCTCCTTGAAGGGTGAGCTTGGTGCAAAGGGGGCAGGACGCATGCGTCAGGAGGGCCGGGACTATGTGGTGAAAGATGGCGACATCATTCATTTCCGCTTCAACGTCTAGACCAGTCTAACTCAAGACTGACCACATTCTTGAATGATACAGCCCCCATCTCCCTTGACCGCTGCTCAAATCGGTTCTTTGCTCGATCGCTATCTCGAACCGGTTCTCTCTACCCGAAGAACGTCTGAAAAGCTGACACGGGGCTTGCTTCCACTTGCGTACCCTGATCAGGAATTCTGTCTTGAGTGGACGAATATCATCAGCAACTCCAATGCTGAAATGGCCTTCCAGTTTGTCAGTAAAGCGCCTTTGGCGATCAGGTTGATGGGTATCGAAGGAACCCGGCTATGGCTGCTGGACGCCATGGATGTCTATGATCGCGAGGGCTTGTATCCCGGCAGCTCGGCACTTGGTCAGATAGAAGCGTATGCAAGAGAATATCGATTCAACAATATCGCGGTCAGCCTCGATGAAGTCAAATCTGTCCTGGAACTCTTTGTACGAGGCCTGTCAGGACGAGAGCTTGCTATCCAGGCAGGCTCCAGTATCTATACCGACACGAAGACCCTGTATCTGCCAAGCCAGGTCAACCGATTCAACGAGCGCCAACTCAACTATATCTTCTACAAGACACTGACCGTGCATCTTTGGGCACAAACCCGGTTCGGAACTTTCAAAAGACCCAGCCCCGATGTCCCTCATTTGCATGAAATACTGGGCGAATATGAAGACAGTGGCCGTGCACTTCGGCTCTTCAGCCTGCTGGAGACCTTTCGTCTCAACGCCTGCATAGAGCGTGAATTGCCGGGACTTGCCAGGGAGAGGCATGGCCTCTACCCTACCCCAAAGATTCATGACAAAACCTGGCAGGCCATGATCAGGCACCTGCAGCAAGCGAATGCGACAGTCGCGGATACGCTTGATACTGCATCGAAGCTCTACATGCTTCAGCAACCCTGGCCTGATCCTTTTCCCTACCAGGGTGAAATGAACCTGGAATCTGCAAGGGGCGCAATTGAGACCCGGCTTGAAATTGATCGCATGGCACTACAGAGGGGTTTAACGGAGCTTATCGAGTCACTTCTCGATAGCTCGAAATCTGGCGATGATGCAGAGGGTGTGGATACTCAGAAGCTGCAAGCGGTTATGGACGAAGATGGCAACCCCAGACTTGCCATTGATGGTCAATCGGTTCCCTTGTCCGATAATCTTGAACAGCTATTGTCTTCAATACAGCAAGACCTGGACTCCATTCCACCAGAGTGGCTGGATCTGGACACTCATCAACGGCATGTGGATGACGCAGAATCGAGTGAGAGCATGTCATCGGACAAGCCAGTGACCCGGGATCAGGAAAACATCCTTCTGTATGATGAATGGGATTTTCGAAGACGAAGCTACCGGAAAAACTGGTGTGCTCTGACAGAACATGAAGTCGGTGCAGTCTATGACGACTTTGTCTCCATCACCCTGGAAAAGTACCATCACCTCGTGAGTGATATCAGAAGACATTTTGAAGCACTGAGGGGCGAAAACAAATCCCTGAGGGCTCAGACTTTTGGCGATGAAATTGATCTGGATGCGGTGATAACGGCAAGATGCGACATGCTGACAGGAGTAGAAATGTCTGATCGTCTGTATTCCCTAGTGAAAAAGCAGGAGCGCAACCTGGCGGTAATGTTCATGATCGACTTGAGTGGTTCGACCAAAGGATGGATCAACGATGCCGAGCGTGAAAGCCTGCTGCTGCTGTGCCAGGCATTGGAAATACTGGGAGATCAATATGCAATATTCGGATTCTCCGGCATGACGCGCAATCGTTGTGAGGTTTTCAAGATCAAGGCATTTCACGAAAAATACAACCGTGAGATTGCAGCGCGCATTAGCGGATTAAGGCCGCAAGACTATACACGAATGGGCGTTGTGATTCGCCATCTCAGCAGTATCCTCAATGCTGTTGAAGCAAAAACCCGGGTATTGATTACCCTTTCCGATGGCAAGCCCGACGACTACGATGGGTATCGGGGCGAGTACGGAATTGAGGACACGCGGCAAGCACTGTTTGAAGCGCGTCATGCCGGCATCCATCCGTTCTGCATCACAATTGACAAGGATGCGGTTGAATACCTGCCCCACCTGTATGGACCGGCCAGCTATGTAGTGGTTGACGAAGTGAGAAAACTTCCGCTCAAGGTTGCAGATATTTATCGAAAACTGACAACCTGACTGTCCGTGTCCAGAAATCTGCTAATCAACAGCATTTCCGATTCGACTCCAGTCTACCCAGCCGTCTTCGGAACCTTTCCAGCTGAACCAGATCATGAAAGCCTTTCCGACAATATGGTCCTCGGGCACAAACCGCCAGTATCGACTGTCGTTGCTGTGATCCCGGTTATCACCCAAAACAAAGTAATGGCCTTCAGGCACGATCACGCGTTCGAGATCTCGCGATCCGCGATTGCCATCCGTAACAATCAGATGGTCCTGATCTCCAATCGCCTCGAGAAACTGATCAAGCGGATACCTGTGATTGGTATTCTTATCCGGCACAAATTTTCCTGCACCGGCAGTTGTCACATCGACGCCATTAATGGATAACCGCTTATTGACGTATGATAGTTCATCGCCGGGAAGCGCAACAACGCGCTTGATAAAATTCAGTTTGGGTTCAATCGGATATCGAAATACCATCACGTCACCACGCTCCGGATTGCCGAGTTCCATGAATTTTTCATGGACAAGAGGCATTCTCAATCCATAGGTGTACTTGTTGACAAGAATGAAATCCCCGATATGAAGATTTGGCAACATGGATCCGGAAGGAATCCTGAACGGTTCGATTACAAATGACCGCAACAGGAACACAATCAGGATAATCGGAAAGAAGGACCTTGAATATTCAACGATACGAGGCAGTTTCGATGGTTCCATGAAATCATGGCCCTTGCCTCTGAGCATCGTCCAGATCTTATGCAAAAGGGTAATTGCGCCGGTGACACCGAGAGCAATAAAAAATACCAGGGATAAATCCATAATTGCTGCTTTGTTTTCTTTGGGCTTGCGTCAACAGGGTCTGTATTGACGCTGATGTCAGGCGCGATCAACCTTGAGAACGGAAAGAAAGGCTTCTTGCGGGATCTGTACAGATCCGATCTGCTTCATTCTTTTTTTACCGGCTTTCTGCTTTTCCAGCAGCTTGCGTTTTCTGGTTACATCACCGCCATAACATTTGGCGGTTACATTTTTTCTCATCGCCTTCACCGTCTCCCTGGAAATGATTTTTGAGCCAATGGCGGCCTGAATGGCCACATCGAACATTTGCCGCGGAATCAATTTCTTCATCCTCCCAACCAGCTCTCGAGCCCGGTGCTGACTGTGCTCCCTGTGAACCAGAATCGCAAGCGGGTCAACTCTCTCTCCATTAATCAGAATGTCTACCTTGACCATGTTGGCTGGACGGCTTTCAATGAAGTCGTAGTCAAGTGATCCGTATCCCTGGGTTACGGATTTTAACCTATCAAAGAAATCCACAACGACTTCGTTTAGGGGAATTTCAAAGTCAAGCATCACCTGACGACCATGATACTGAATGTCTTTCTGGACTCCACGACGCTCGACGCAAAGGCTCATAACGGTGCCGACATAATCGTGAGGGATAAGAATGTGCGCGACAATATAAGGTTCCTTGATGAAGTCGATCCGCGAGAGATCGGGGAGTTTGGATGGATTGTCAATTTCGATGATTGTGCCGTTTTTCATGTGAATTTCGTAGACCACGGTCGGAGCTGTGGTGATCAGTTCAATCTGGTATTCTCGCTCCAGTCGTTCCTGGATGATTTCCATATGCAGCATGCCCAGAAATCCACAACGGAATCCAAACCCCAGTGCCTGTGATGTTTCCGGCTCATAGGACAGGGATGCATCGTTCAAACTGAGTTTGCCGAGTGCTGTTCGAAACGAATCAAAGTCGGCATTGTTGACTGGATAGAGCCCTGCAAAAACCGTGGATTTGGCTTCCTTGAAATCCGGCAGCGGTTCAGATGCCTTATTGTAAGCTAGGGTTATTGTATCTCCCACTCTTGCCGAGTGAACGTCTTTCAGTCCGGCTATCACATACCCTACGCTGCCGGTTGAGAGTTCTCCAACATCGACCGGCTTCGGACTAAAGATGCCGATTTTTTCCAGTTGGTACTCTCGCCCGGTTGACATTATGGTGATGCGGGTCTTCCCAGAAGGAAGGACTCCGTCCACGACCCTGACCAGTGAGACCACTCCAAGATAGTTATCGAACCATGAATCGAGAATTAGCGCACGCATTGGCAGTTTCCGATTATCAGTCGGAGGTGGCATGTGGTTCACAATTTGCTCAAGTACTTCTTCGACACCCTGTCCGGTCTTGGCACTAACCTCGATTGCACCTGAGCAGTCAATCCCTATGACATCTTCAATTTCTGAAAGGACTCGATCCGGTTCAGCTGAAGGCAGGTCAATTTTATTCAAGACCGGTATGACTTCGAGTCCGCGATCAACCGCGGTATAGCAATTTGCAACAGTCTGTGCTTCAACGCCTTGTGCCGCATCCACTACCAGAAGAGCCCCCTCGCAGGCACTTAATGACCTCGACACTTCATAGGAAAAGTCAACGTGGCCAGGAGTATCAATCATGTTCAACTGATAGCGCTTTCCATCCTTGGCCTTGTAAATCAAGGTAACGCTCTGGGCCTTGATAGTTATGCCCCGTTCACGTTCAAGTTCCATGGAATCCAGTACCTGATCCTTCATTTCCCTGCTTTCCAGAGCACCACATTTCTGGATAAAGCGATCGGCGAGTGTCGATTTGCCATGGTCTACATGGGCAATTATCGAGAAATTGCGAATTTGCGATATATCGGAAATGACCGATTTGTCAGACATGTTCGGATTTACCTAGTAAAAAAGAAATGATAGCAACCGGATCAATCAGGTTCATACTATCGTTTCTCTTGAAAAAAGGTGATTTGTAAATATGGATTCGCCATTTTCACATGGTTGTCCATTTCGGGATGAGGCTGCGAAAATGGAAAGACGCCTGACTCGGATCTACATACGCCGAATAATAGCACGACAAAATTAAAAGGGAGTAAAGCCCGGACCGGACAGCAAACTCACTGCTCAGTGGACTCGTTATTTGCGGATCGGGTCGCGAGGATGGGTTTGGGAAAGATCACTCATGTCTACTCGACCCCATGTCGGGCACGATCAATGACATTGTCAAAGCTTATCGATTTATGAGGCATGGATCGGACAAGGTAAAAGTAAAAAGTTTGATATTTTGCGTATAATATACGAAATATCAAACTTTTTACAGATGATTTTACGACAAGCATATCTCAATCGGCTGGAGAAGGCTGTCGCTCGATCACCCATCACCGCGTTGATCGGGCCTCGTCAAGCCGGAAAAACAACACTGGCCCATCAGTTTTCGAAAGGTTATGTCTCAACCGTGTTTGACCTTGAGTCCAACTCTACTGTAAGGACACTTGAAAATCCGGAACTGGTGCTTGGCTCGACAAGCGGTCTCGTGGTGATTGATGAAGTCCAACGCATGCCGGAGCTGTTTTCAGTACTTCGGATTCTCGCAGACCGGGAACATTCGGAAACCCGGTTTCTTATTCTTGGTAGTGCCTCTCCTTCCATAGTAAAGGGGGTATCCGAAAGTCTCGCAGGCCGCATTGAATTGATCGACATTACAGGATTTGACCTTCAGGAATCGGGTTATGGCAACTTGAATGAATTATGGTGTCGGGGAGGATTTCCACGATCCTTCCTGGCTACATCGAACGATTCCAGCATCGCCTGGCGCAAGAACTTTATCCGCACATTTCTCGAACGGGATATACCGCAACTCGGTATCCGCATTCCCGCCTCGGCACTTGAGCGATTCTGGCATATGCTGGCCCACTGGCATGGACAAGTCTGGAATGCATCAGAACTGGGCCGGTCGCTCGGCGTGGGGGACAAAACCATGCGCAGCTATCTGGACATTTTGACGGGAATATTCTTAATTCGTCAACTCCAGCCATGGCATGCAAACATCGCAAAACGACAAGTCAAGGCTCCCAAGATATATTTTCGAGATTCTGGCCTGCTTCATGCATTGCTGGACATCCAGGGCGATCAGGCGTTGTACCGTCATCCAAAAGTCGGGGCTTCATGGGAGGGGTTTATTATTGAGCAGATTCTCAGCTGCCTTGACTATCCACCCGCCTGGTTCTGGAGTGCTCATAGCGGAGGGGAAGTGGATTTGCTGATTCAGCATAACGGATACAGGCTTGGCTTTGAAGTCAAATTCAGCGAATCACCCAAGGTATCCGCAATATTGGGGAAATCTGCAACCCTGATCGAGCTCGACCACCTATTTGTGATCTATCCTGGCACCCGAACCTATCCGGTGACGGAGCGCATCACTGTTCTTCCTGCTGTCGAAATCGAGACATTGCCAAGGCGTTTGACTGA
>JAPYNK010000044.1 GCA_028285825.1 Arenicellales bacterium
ACCATTACCAGCGGCGCAACCGAGGCCCTGTTCTGTGCAATTTCCTCGGTGATACGTCCAGGCGACAAGGTGATCGTGTTTGATCCGTCCTACGATTCCTATGGCCCGGCAGTCACTCTGGCGGGTGGCGAAATGATTCACATACCCATGACCTTGCCGGATTACCGAATTGACTGGGAGAAATTGAAGGGACATCTGGATGACTCGGTGCGCATGGTCATAATCAATTCTCCCAGCAACCCGAGCAGCAGTGTTCTTCATCCGGACGATCTGGACTTGCTGGCAGATGCCATTCGTCCGTATAAGTGCACGGTGTTGAGTGATGAAGTCTATGAACATATTATTTTCGATGGGGTAGCGCATGCCAGCGTGCTGACCCATCCCGAATTGCGGAGTCGGTCATTTGCGGTTTTTTCCTTTGGCAAGACCTATCATGTGACCGGCTGGAAGATCGGTTACTGTGTCGCGCCGGCCGAGATGACCCGGGAATTTCGCAAGGTACACCAGTTCAATGTGTTTACTACTCCGACTCCCATGCAATGGGCATTGGCGGATTTTCTGGAATCCAATCCCCGGAATTATCTTGAATTGCCGAATTTTTATCAGGCCAAGCGGGATTTATTCCGATCGCTGATTGCCTCCTCCAGATTCGTGTTGCTGCCCTGTGCCGGCACCTATTTCCAGCTCGCCGATTACAGTAAAATCTCAGATCAGAAGGATGTGGATTTTGCCGCATGGATGACCCGGGAGAAGAAAGTAGCCGTGATTCCCTTGACGCCGTTTTACCGAGAGGCACCCGATACCCGGATTGTGCGATTCTGTTTTGCCAAACAGGATGATACTCTGGAGGAAGCGGCTGAAATCATTAATGCAATCTAGGAGAATTCATGCGATGGGTGATCTCAGAGTATCAGTCGTCCAGTGTGACCTGGTCTGGCAGAATCCAGCGGCAAACTGCAATAGAATCCAGCAGCAACTCGATTCGATTGACCAAACGGATCTGGTTGTCTTGCCGGAGTTCTTCAGCACCGGTTTCTATCAGGACCCTGAAGCGAAGCATGAAACCATGCAGGGCGATACGGTGATCTGGATGACCGAGACGGCAAGATCACTGGATGCGGTTGTGACGGGCAGTGTAGTGATGCAGGTCAAGCACAAGGGTGCTCCGATTTACCTGAACCGAATGCTATGGGTCTCGCCGGATGGTACTCTGGACTGGTATGACAAGCGGCACTTGTTTCGTTACGGTGGAGAACATCTTTCCTATGCGGCGGGGAATGAGCGAAAAGTCATGCAGCTTGATGGCTGGTCGATTGCCCTGTTTGTCTGCTACGACGTTCGCTTCCCGGTCTGGTGTCGCAATCGATCCGATTATGATGTGGCTCTTTATGTGGCAAATTGGCCACATGCCAGACAGTATGCATGGGATATCCTGGTGCGTGCAAGAGCTATCGAAAACCAGAGTTATGTGCTGGCAGTTAACCGGGTAGGAGAAAACCCCGAGGGCGAAGAATTCCGGGGAGGCAGTGCGATTCTCGATCCTCTGGGCAAGCCGCTGGCCTTGTGCTGGCAATCGGAAATGGTTCAGACGGCGACGCTGTCCATGTCCGCCCTACAGGAGATTCGGGCAGGTTTTCCTGCAGCCATGGATCGGGATAACTTCACCATTGTCGACGGTTGAGTGTGGGGCTGACCAGAGACATTGCCCAATTCGCGATAGGTGCTTCCGGTGACGAGGTTTCGAAACAGGCCCGCGCGGTAATGGCTCTGTCGATTATGGATTGGTTCTCCGTAGCAATTGCGGGAAAAGATGAACCCGTCACTCGAATTGTATTTCAATTCATTCAGAAAGAAGGAGGTGCTGCACAATCCAGCATATTGGGAAGCTCCACAAAATATCCAGCACGGGCAGCGGCATTTGCCAATGGTGTTGCCTCTCACGCGCTGGATTATGATGACACGCATTTTGCCTATGTTGGGCATCCGAGTGCCGTGATTGTTTCGGCAACATTGGCCCTTGCCGAGAGTCGCAAGTGCACGGGCCAGAAGTTTCTGGATGCTGCCTTGATTGGTGCAGAATCTGCTTGCCTTATCGGAACCTGGCTGGGCAGAGGACATTATCAGGCAGGGTTTCATCAAACAGCCACCGCCGGTTGTTTGGGAGCCACTTTAGCATGTGCCCGCCTACTCGAGTTCGATATGAAGAAAGCCCAGCATGCTCTCGGAATTGCTTCAACGCGCACGGCAGGCCTTAAGTCACAGTTCGGAACCATGGGCAAGCCCTATAATGCGGGGGCTGCGGCAGCGAATGCCGTTGAGAGTGTATTGCTCGCGGAGCATGGATTTACCTCGGCAGGAAATGCCCTGGAATGTGAGCAGGGGTTTTCGGCAACCCATGCTGGAGAGGAACATCAGCTGGGAAATTTCACGGAGCGCTTCAGGAACAACTGCCTATTTGAATCCGTACAGCACAAATTCCACAGTTGTTGTCATGGAATACATGCATCGCTTGAGGCCCTTGCCCAGATCATGGAAGAACATCGCGTCAGCCATGAGGAAATCAAGAGGGTATCCGTATCGGTCAATCCTCGCTGGATGAAGGTTTGCGATATCAAACAACCCAAAACCGGTCTGCAGGCAAAATTCAGTTATCGCTTTGCTCTTGCGATGCTGGCCCTCGGTATTGATACAGCAGCACCTGCAAGCTTTGTCGATGAAATCTGTCAATCCATGGAACTTGGCGAGTTTGCAGGTAGAGTTCAGGTTGAGCCGGATTCAGAACATCCCGACACGGCAGCGACAGTAACGATTGAGGCCCATTCCGGCTCGATTCATGATCAGTATTACGATCTCGAAAACCTGCCTGATCTCGCAGTCCGTACCAGAAAGGTCCGGTCGAAGGCCGGATCGCTGATTGGCGAGACCGCTGCACGACAAATCTGGAATTTGATTCAGGCTTTACCGCACACCAGCATCGACCGGTTCATGCAAGATGCAATTGCTTCTGATCAAGCAGAGTCAAGGGTATGGCCCCGGTCAGAACGGTAACTTCCGATAAAAGCGGCGATTGGCGTATTGCCAAAAAGCTGCTCCCTTATCTTGTTGAGCGATGGCAGCGGGTCGCGATTGCTCTCGCCCTGCTGGTTCTTGCCCGATTGGCGAATGTTTCGATCCCCCTCATCCTGAAACAGATTGTTGACTATCTGGGGGAGATTGAGGCCACATTGGCCATCCCTCTGGCACTTCTCCTTGGCTATGGTTTGTTCTGGTTTGCTTCAATTTTGTTCACCGAGCTTAGAAATGCGGTGTTCTATCGAATTGGTATCGATATCGTCTGCAAAATCTCGTCCAGGCTATTCTTCCATTTGCACCAGTTGTCCTTGAAGTTCCATCTGGAGCGGAAGATTGGCGCCCTGTTTCGGGACATTGATCGAGGCAATCAGGCGATTTCACGATTTCTCAATATGGTGGTCTTCAGCATCGCTCCGGTGGTGCTGGAAATGACGCTGGTCATTGGAATTCTGTGGAATCAACTCGGAATTCAATATGCACTGCTGATCATCATCATGGTAATCACCTATGTAGTCTATACACTGCTGATTACCCGCTGGCGCAGAAGGTTTCAGATACGCATGAACCGGCAGGATTCCCATGCCGGGACCCGGCTTCTGGATTCACTGATGAATTTCGAGACTGTCAAGGTGTTTGGCAACGAGGATCGGGAGCAGGATCGCTATGACCGATCCATGTGGAATTGGGGTCAGGCTTCCTACCACAACAATCTTTCTCTCTCGTTGCTCAATGTCGGACAGGGAATGATTATTGCGATTGGGTTGGCAGTGTTGATGGTGATGGCCGCAACCGGAGTTCGCGATGAAATATTGACGGTTGGCGACTTTGTGATGCTGCATGCATTCTTGCTGCAACTCTATGTTCCCCTCAACGTTCTCGGTACCGTCTATCGGGAATTGAACCATTCACTGATTGACATGGATCGAATGTTTCAACTGCTTGATGAGGAGGTCGAAATCAAGGACAAGCCAAGTGCCGATCCGCTGCGCATCACGACGGGAGCGGTTGAATTCAGAAATGTTGATTTCAGCTATTCTCCAGGCCAGAAAACATTGAGCGACATATCATTTCGAATTCCCGGAGGCCAGCAACTGGCGATTGTCGGTCCATCCGGCGCAGGGAAGTCGACCCTCGCCCGGCTGTTGCTCAGGTTTTATGAACCGCAGTGTGGGCAGATCCTGATCGATGGTCAGGATATCCGCGATACCAGTTCAGCCAGTCTCCGCGAGGTGATCGGCATCGTGCCGCAGGACACCGTTCTATTCAACGATACCATTGGCTACAACATAGGCTATGGCAATCCGGATGCAGGGAGTGAGGCGGTCGAGGAAGCGGCTCGGATTGCACAGATTCACGAGTTTGTTCAACAGCACCCCGATCAATATGAAGCACTTGTCGGTGAGCGGGGCCTGAAGTTGTCCGGCGGTGAAAAGCAACGTGTGGCGATTGCGAGAACTGCCTTGAAAAAAGCCAGAATCCTGATTTTTGACGAGGCGACCTCATCGCTTGACAGTCGTGCAGAGAATGCTATCGTGGAAGCGATGGACCGGGTATCCCGGGATGTCACGACATTAATCATTGCTCACCGGCTCTCGACGGTAGTCGGGGCTGATGAAATTCTGGTGCTGGACAAGGGCCAGATAGTCGAACGAGGATCACATACGGCACTCTTGGGCAATCAGGGGATATATGCCCAGATGTGGGAACTTCAACAGAAAAGCAAATCCGAGGTTGATGCTCCAGAAACTCCGGATCAGGACAAAAAAACCAGTAAGGGTAACGTCAACGATGAAAGCAGTTTGGTATGAAAGGATCGGCAACGCCGATGAAGTCCTGGTGTATGGTGAGCGGCAAAAGCCCACACCTCGTCCCGGTGAAGTTCTGGTTCGAGTCGAGTATTCGGCCGTGCATCCATCGGATGTGAAAAAGCGGGCGGGATTTCAGCCTGCTGGTTTTTCCGATGGTTTTGTGATTCCACACAGTGATGGTTCAGGTACCATTGAAGACGTTGGTGAAGGTGTCGAGGATCGTCGTGGAGAGAGGGTCTGGATATACCAGGCCCAGTATGGTCGACACCTTGGATCCTGTGCCGAATACATTGCCGTACCATCAATGATGGCACCGAAACTGCCAGGCAATGCAGACTTCTCAATCGGGGCTTGTATTGGAATACCCGTCATGACTGCGTATCGGTGCGTACATGTTGCGGGCGAGCCAACTGACAAGGTAGTTCTGGTGACCGGGGCCTCCGGTCGGGTTGGATACTACGCCGTGCAATGGGCCAAACTTGCCAACGCCAAAGTCATTGCGACAGCTGGAACGGATGAAAACTGTCAGGCAGCGCTTGATGCCGGTGCAGATTCGGTGCTGAATTATCGGGATGGAGATCTGGCGCACCTCATTTTGGAATGTGCGGGACCGAGAGGCGTTGACCACATCATTGATGTCGAGTTTGGACAAAATGCAGAAGTTAGCGCCGAAATCCTCAATAATTGCGGAACGATCGCTACTTACTCTTCATCAAAGAATCCTGAACCGGTGATTCCTTTCTACCCGATGATGTTCAAGAATGTTTCTGTGCATACGGTTTTGGTCTACAACATGCCGGATGCAGCCAAGCAACAGGCAGTCGATGCGGTGCATGACGCGCTTTCAGGCGGGCAGTTGAAGCACCGCATATCGGCAACTTTTCCCATTGCAGAGACCGCGAAAGCGCATGAATTGATCGAGAGCGGTAATGCGGCAGGTTGCGTATTGATTCGGGTGTCGGGATAGAACCGGATTGATCGCATGGGGTTAACAGGGGATATCGGGATAAGCGGCCGAGCGGGTGCCGACAAGTGGATTGTTGTTGATATCCCGGTATGTGAATACCAGTGACAATTTGAGTGTCTCGCTGTCGTTCTGGCTGGCTGCATGCAGCGTTCTGCTATGAAAAAACAGAACATCGCCACATTCCAGATTGGCATGGATTGCGGTTTCAATTACCCCCTTGTTTTCATTTAGGTCTTCACGAAAGAACAGCGCACCATCGAATCGACCCCTGTCAAAGCTCAGCCGGTGTGATCCCGGAATCAGACGCATGCCACCATTGGTCTGGTTTTCGCTGCCAAGAGCCAACCACACGTTGACCAGGTCAGGCTTGTCGAACAGCCAGTAGCGAATGTCTTGATGCCATTTAGTGGAACTGCTGAAGCCGGGATGTTTGGTCATCAGGCAGTTATGATGGTTTTGGGAGAGCGCGATTTGCCTGCAGTCAAGAAGACTGCGTACTCGTGCGGTGACCTGTCTGCTTGTTGCCCACTTGCGAAAGATCTTGTCTCGGGTATAGGCGTTCAGCAGACGGCGTGGGGTATTACCCCCAAGTGACTGGCGGTCATGGGGAGAACCCGGATACTGGACGTCGGTTTCGTACTCGACAGGAGCGAGCAATGGATCGATGGATGCCAGAGCGATCTTGCGAATGGATTCGCATAATGATGCAGACCCAAGGCCGGGAACGATGATGAAGCCATCTTCGTGAAACTTTGCAATCGATTCCTGATCGAACATAGTGATTCAAGCTAATGGTCGGGGTGAGAGGATTTGAACCTCCGGCCCCTGCCTCCCGAAGGCAGTGCTCTACCAGGCTGAGCTACACCCCGTTCACCGATCCCCGGACGTTTAC
>JAPYNK010000045.1 GCA_028285825.1 Arenicellales bacterium
ATGCAATCATGAATGAAGTAGTAGTGGTAAGCGGGGTTAGAACCGCAGTCGGTGATTTTGGGGGAAGTCTCAAGAATCACACCCCGGGCGTTCTGGGTGGATTGGTCGTCAAGGAAGCGGTGCGAAGAGCGGGGATAGATCCGGAATCTGTCGGACATTGCGCGATTGGCAGCGTCATACACACTGAGCCGAGAGATATGTATGTCTCGCGCGTTGCGGCTCTTGAGGGTGGACTGCATCATTCCACCCCATGTGTAACCGTGAACCGGCTTTGTGGAAGTGGTATGCAGGCAATCGTAACGGCTGCTCAGCAAATCCAGCTCGGATTGTGCCATACAGCCGTTGCCGGAGGAACGGAAGTCATGTCAAGAGGTGGTTATTTGGCCGGTGAAGCGCGTTTTGGCAATCGCCTGGGTGATGGCAAGCTGTTTGACATGATGGTGGGCGCACTTCACTGTCCTATGGAAAGATATCATATGGGCGTAACCGCCGAGAATGTTGCCGATAAATGGGAGGTAAGCCGGGAAGATCAGGATGCATTAGCCGTTCTTAGCCACCAACGAGCCCAGAAAGCCACGGAAAACGGACATTTTACCAGTCAGATTTTGCCGATCGAGCTGAAAAGTCGTAAGGAGACAGTCGAATTCACTCGGGACGAACACATTCGTTTCAATGCTGAAATCAGCCAAATGGCAAAATTGCGTCCGGTTTTCAAGGAGGATGGATCGGTTACTGCTGGCAATGCATCGGGTATCAATGATGGTGCTGCAGCCATGGTCTTGATGAGTGCAGATGAAGCTAAATCGCAAGGCGTGAAGCCAAGAGCAAGACTGGTCAAGTATGCCTTTGCTGGAGTAGAACCAAAATACATGGGCATTGGACCCGTGCCGGCAGTAGAAAATCTGTTCAGGGATGCTGATATTGGCATGGACGACATTGATGTATGGGAAGTCAATGAAGCGTTTGCTGCACAAGCGATTGCTGTCGCTCGAGACTTGAATCTTCCGGAAGATAGACTGAACCCTAACGGAAGCGGTATCTCAATTGGTCACCCGATAGGAGCGACAGGCGTAATCATCGCTGAAAAAGCGCTCTGTGAGCTTGAGCGGACTGGCGGGCGTTATGCGGTCGCAACCATGTGTATTGGTGGTGGTCAGGGGATAGCCGGACTATTCGAAAGACTTGATTGATGAATAGGCCCCTATGGGGGCAAGGGCCGCTTCCTTGCGAACACCATTGTTTTCAGATGCTTGGCACATTTGGCTATTGGGCAGTCCGTGCCCTGAAGCTGTCATGATTGATCGGTTTAATGCCGGCAGTGTTCTTCGGTATGGGCTGGTCTGCGCCCGGGGCTGAAGTATGCAGTACTTGCCATGGTCTATAGACGCAAAACCAATATTGAACATTTGAAAATGGGTACGGGGATTGGTGGACCGGATTCAGGATTATCCGGCATACTTGCCAAATGCACTGGAACAGGTAAACCCATGACACGAGAGCAACCTTGATTTTTCGAAGGTCACACAAATCAAGAGGGCAAATGCCGGAAGAAAGATTGTCGAGCGATACTGCTACCAATTTGTTTCTGGCACAAGTCGCAAGTGATTACATTCGGGAAAGCAAAAGCCGTAGACGCTGGGGATTGTTTTTCAAGCTGTTTTTCGCCATCTACCTGGTGATTATTGCTTTCTGGATTGTGGAAGATGACAGTCTGGGTTTGTCGGAGTCACATACTGCCTTGATTTCAATTGAGGGCGTGATTGGAATCAACGATAATACTTCCGAGAATATTATCGGCAGCCTGGAATCGGCTTTTGAGTCTGAGCATAGCAAGGGGATCATTCTCTCCATGAACAGCCCGGGTGGTACGCCTGTTCATGCGGCCCGCATCCATGAAGAAATTCTTCGTCTGAGAAACCTGAATCCTCTGAAGCCTTTTCATGTCGTGGTCAATGATATTTGTGCCTCGGGAGGATATTACATCGCAGTGTCGGCAGAGAATATCTATGCACATCCTGCAAGTCTTGTGGGCTCAATTGGCGTGATCTGGGATAGTTTTGGGTTTGCGGACGCATTGGAAAAACTGGGCATTGAACGTCGGGTGGTCCAGGCTGGCGAAAACAAGACAATGCTTGATCCGTTTACTCCGGCTACACCTGAGGGCTACCGCCATATGCAAAGCCTGGTTGATGACGTGCATGATCAGTTCATCGAAGCAGTCAAAACCGGACGTTCGGGGCGCATTGCCGAGGATGACAGAATTTATTCGGGATTGGTTTGGAGTGGTCAGGAAGCCAGAAAACTCGGACTGATTGATGACTTTGCCAGCATAAATAGTGTAGCCAGAGAAGTGATTGGCGAGGAAAACATTATAGATTACACCATCTACCCGGGGGTATTTGAACAAATTCGCAGAGAGATTCGTGCGTCGGTTTCTGAATGGCTTTCGATCGGAATTCAGGGCTTTCGTTGAGTCAGCCTTTTGATGCGTGAATAGCCTTCCATGTCACCCAGTGAAAAAATCCTTGAAAGACTGGTCTCCTTTCCCACGATCAGCAGGGATAGCAATGCCGAGCTCATCAATTATTTGCGGGACTATCTTGCCGAGTTTGGAATTGACAGTTTTCTGGTTTCCAACGATGAAAACACAAAATTCAATCTGTATGCTGTAATAGGTCCGGACGGGCCGGGTGGGGTATTGCTGTCGGGACATACCGATGTTGTCCCGATCGAAGGGCAGGACTGGACTGTCGCCCCATTTTGTGCCTCACGACAAGGAGGGCGAATCTACGGTCGTGGCACGACCGACATGAAGGGATTCATTGCCTGTGTTCTGGCTATGGTGCCTCGGGCAGTTGCCGCAAAACTTGCTGAACCGATTCATCTCGTATTTTCCTATGACGAAGAAATTGGCTGTATCGGAATCCGGGGAATGCTTGATGTACTGGAAGTGAAGCAGGTAAAGCCTAGCTATTGTATTGTCGGTGAACCCACTTCCATGCAGATCGGTATTGCCCATAAAGGCAAGATAGGCATGACCTGTCGTTGCCATGGAGCATCTGCACATTCAGCACTGACCACTGAGGGGTTGAATGCCATCTATCTGGCTTGTGACATGATTGTCGAAATCAGAAATCTGCACAATGAACTTTCATCCGCGTCTTTGCACAAGGAATTCGGAGTTCCACACAGCACGCTGCATGTTGGGACAATTGAGGGGGGTACAGCTCTAAACATCATTCCGAATTATTGTGAATTCAAATTTGAAATCCGCAATATTGAAGCGGACAATGCAGGACTCCTGCTGAAAAGGTTACAGAATTCTGCCAGGACCATGGCAAGACGGTACCGAAATAAATTCGAGGCATCAGATATTTGCATTGAGGTATTCAACCAATATCCCGCTCTTCAAATAGAGCAGGATGCTGAAATCCTCGGCTTTGTCGGCGACCTGCTTGACAATAACGAGATCATTGGAATTGATTTCGGCACGGAAGCCGGGATGATCAGCTCACGCCTATCCATTCCAGCGGTTGTTTGCGGCCCCGGGTCAATGGATCAAGGTCACAAGCCGGATGAATTCATTCTGCGCTCGGAATTGGAACGTTGCGATACTTTTCTGTCCAGGCTGGTTCACAGGCTTTCTCAATAGTGCCTGCCAGCTGATGCATTGGGCCAAACGATCGATGATGAAGACTGTAACAGGGATAAATCATGCATGTCCGTAATTTGCAGTCCGGTTCGACACTTCCTCATCTGAAAATGTCGGTTTTAACTTATTGCCATTTTTGAAATTAATGGTTTCGGTCGTTCTAACTTAGTCATCATTTGCTTTGTCTCAACAAGGTGCGAGTCAGAGGTTATATCAATCGCCGGCCACGTTCATGGTGATTTTCGATCCCTTGTGTTTGATGCTTGCAATGATTTCAGTTCCTGATCTGAAACATTAGAAAGTCCAGTCATTAAAGAATTCCCTTGCATGTTGGGCAAATTGTCTTACGTGGTGTGGAAGTCTGTCCCGGTCATTGTGTAACATGACGAGACTGGCAGGTGTGACGGATTCCTTAATGGGGCGGGAAACCAGTGCACTGCCATCATAGCTCATGCTGCTGGCGGGCCTTGAGACCAGGATGCTGTAGCCCAATCCATTTGCCACCATTCCCCGAACAGTTTCAAAGGAAGGAGAGCGAAAACGTACTGTGGGTTTCAGGTTGTGCTCATGGAAAAGCGAGGTAAAGTAGTTTCTACTGGGAGTGATGTCGAGCAATATCATGGGTAGGTCGGTCAGTTCTTGCAGTGATATTTCATGATGCTCACACAATGGGTGTCCGGAAGGCAGGAGAATATGCGGACTGACCGTAGCAAGAGCCGTGCTGTTGTGCCCGGCAATTTCGGGTGAATCATACATCAGGATCAGATCGAACCGGGAAGAACGTTGAGCCTGTTCTATTTCATGTTCACTGCCTTCAAAAAACCGAAATGCTGTATCGGGCATTTTTTCGAGAAAGGTTCGAACCAGTCGAGGGATGAAAAATGGTCCAATCGTGGCAAAACAGGCAATATGCACAACTTCAGCTTTCTGGATTGCTTGTTTTTCAGCAACAAATTCATCAAGATGGCGTGTACAGCCATAGGCCCGATTGGCATAAATCAAGGCATTGCCATGCTTTCGAATACTGATCTCATCAGGCTGCGCAATAAATATGTAGTGGGTTCCGACCTGGTGATGGCTAATGACCCTGCAGTCGAAGGCTATCAGGGCATTTTCCAGGTTGGGTGCGCCTGTACTTCGAGTAATCCACTTTGCACAACTGAATTTATCCACAACTGGTGGGTTGATGCGACCGGCAAATGTATCGGATATAAGCGATTGGTCTTCGCTCAGGATATTGACGCAAAAGACGCCATTGCCAATTATTTTCCGGCAAGTTGGACTCAAGTGATGAACACAGACTAGAAGGGTTGGCGGATCTGCGGAGACCGAGGTCATGGCACTGATCGTGATGCCGGCGCGCCCATTGGGTCCATCAGTAGTCAAAACCGAAACCGTGCAGGCGGCATGGCTCATTCCCTCAAGGAACAATTGCTGATTCATTGGTACAAACCGAGTGAGGGTGATGTTTTGCCGAGCAAGTCAAATCTTCATCATAATGCAGACAGCTGCAGAAATTCCACTTCAATCCAGCGACCTGCCGCATATCTCTTCCGGGAAAACGAATCAGTCTCGAATTGGACGGGACATCATGATCGGATTACTCGTGCATTGATTTCTTGCGCAAGTGCCTTGAGGCCTTCTGAAATCTGCCCGAAATCCAGCATTTTACCGAAGATTCACTTAACCGAAAGCATTGAGACATTGCCTACAGTCTCGAATTTATTCATCGCCAGGCACTCCGTAGGAGGGGGCATCAGCAGGATTGAGGGCTCTTGTCAGGTAATCCTGCATTTGTGGCTGATATGCATGCCAGAGAGACCTCAATTGAGGAACCGCCTCAGTATCGGCCCAATCAACCCGAAGGTCGATGAGAGGAAAGGGTTGCTTGTCCACAACCAGCAATGCTGCCGAGTGCACATCACCCATTTCTCCGCCCTTATCCAGACCCGCTTCCAGTGATCTTATCAATCGTTCGCCAAGATGAATATCCGACAACCCCTCATACAGGCTAGTCATGGCCTGCGGCACTGCATCGTTGGACAAAAGGTTGCCCGCCGCATAACAGTGAATCCCCCTGGATTCAGCATGGATGCCCAGTATCCTATCGCCGGTGTGACAAGCACTGTTTCCATTAATGTCAACAACCAAAAGTTGTCGATATTCTTGATGCTCCTCGTTCTGAAGCAAATCCCCAAGAGCCTGAGCTGGCCGCATTCCGGATTCGAGACGGTCAAGCAGGGCAGGGGCCAGGGCTGGATCAGTGATATTTTGCGTTGATACAGCCCCAACCCCGGCTCTAGCATGCGGGCATCGTGCCCCAGCACAAATACTCGAAGTGGTAATGGCAACCCCCAGCATACCGGTTTGACTACAATGTCCAACAATGGAAAAGGTCATGATTTGGCACCAAGCAAAGGTCAGGAATGAAGAGAAATCTCCCTGCTACAGCTTATGGAATGTAAGGTCGAATTCTTTGAACGTGCAAATCCAGCAGATTGCACTCTCATTTTGGCCAAGTCCAGGACCGATCAAATGAACGGTTC
>JAPYNK010000046.1 GCA_028285825.1 Arenicellales bacterium
GGAAGATTATCAGCCGATTGAAGAAAATCTTCGCAAGATGCTGATTGCCATGGTGGATGATGGTCGAGTTGTATTGATAGGGCTTGCATTGCAGTTGGCCAAACTCAAATTGGGCGAGGTCAACAGTAAAGAGGAGTACTGGCAATTAGTTCATGCTACGCGGGAAATCTATGCGCCGCTGGCCAACAGAATGGGGGTATTTCAGCTCAAGTGGCAACTGGAGGATTTGTCGTTCAGAAATGTGCAGCCGGAGACCTACCAGTGGCTGGCAAAGCTGCTGAACGAGAAGCGAAAGCAGCGGGAACAGTTTCTTGACGAGGTTGTTCAGGAAGTTCAGTCGGAGCTGTCGGAGGTTGTGCCTGAGGTCAGGGTGCATGGCAGGCCAAAGCACATCTACAGCATCTGGAAAAAAATGAACCAGAAAGGTATCGAGTTTGACCGGCTATTGGACATTCGGGCTATCCGTATTCTGGTAGGCAGCGTTGATGAATGCTATCAGTGTCTAAGCTACGTGCATGGCAGATGGCGGCATTATGCAGACGAGTTCGAGGACTATATCGCAAAGCCCAAGAAAAATGGCTACCGGTCGATACATACGGTTATATCCGGCCCTGAAGGCAAGACTGTGGAGGTGCAAATTCGTACCTTTGAAATGCACCAGGAAAGCGAGTTGGGCCTGGCTGCGCACTGGCGATACAAAGAGGGCGTTGAACAGGATGCCAATATCGAAAACAAGATCGTCTGGCTGCGTGAACTGCTGGAATGGAAAAAGGAGGTCATCGGGACCGGAGGGGATGCACAACGGGGTGTTGCCTTGCCTCAAGAGACAATCAAGGCCTCTCATCATGATGATCGAGTCTATGTGTTTACTCCTCAAGGGAAGGTTGTTGACTTGCCTCGTGACTCAACCCCGCTTGATTTTGCCTATGCGATCCATTCTGAAATAGGTCATCGGGCCAGGGGCGCTCTGGTAGATGGCAAGATGGTGGCTTTGCACAAGCGACTCAAAACCGGCAATCGGGTGCAGATTCAAACGGTGAAGTCGGGAGGTCCCAGTCTTGACTGGCTGAGAAATGATCGTGGTTATGTTCAGACTAACCGGGCCAGGCAGAGAATACTTCAATGGTTCCGGCATGAAGAGTATGACCGAAATGTATCGGTTGGTCGCGGCTTGCTTGAGCGTGAACTGGTCAAGCTGGGGCTCACGGATTTGTCCTTTGAGAAAATCAATCAGCATACTCATTATCGAAAAGTTGATGATCTGTTTGCGGCAATTGCAACGGGTGATTACAAAATAGGCAGAACGTTACAGCCATTCAGGACTGACTCCGATAAAAAGACGGCTGAGCAGTTGATCCCCAAACGCTCAAGAGGCAAGTCCAATCATGCAAAACCGAGCCGGTTTGTCGTTCAGGGCGTGGGCAATCTGATGGTTCGTTCAGCCAATTGCTGCTCGCCGGTGCCGCATGAGCGGATTGTGGGTTATATCACGACTGCCCATGGCATAACTGTCCATCGGTGGGATTGTGGTAATGTGAGGCGACTTTCGGAATTCCGCAGGCAGAGATTGATAGAGGTGGATTGGGGAGAATCATCAGGCGGTGCCTATGTACTGGCTTTGCAGATTGCTGCTTACCAGCGAGAAGGCTTCCTGTCTGATCTACATGAACGGCTCAAGCCCAGAAAAATTGAAATTCTGAAGGTGGATACCCGTCTGGATGATCGCGAAAAAGTCATGTTTCTGAGTATCCAGTTAGAAGTCCCGGGAGGCATTCGATACAAGACAGTGCTCGAGGAACTGAAGTCCATTCGTGACACTCTGGAAGTGCGTCGAACTGAATGAGCCGGTTTTCGGAGCTTGAGGTCCAAACGAGACAAGGGCATGCCATGTCAGGCGATCTGCGAATTCAGGTCCTTGCCGAGGAGAGGGCCCAGAAAATCTCCGGTATAGGATTTCTTGATCTGGCAGACCTTTTCAGGACTGCCCATTGCGACGATCTCTCCGCCCTGGTCGCCGCCCTCGGGTCCCAAATCGATAATCCAGTCAGCAGTCTTGATGACATCAAGGTTGTGTTCAATTACGATGATGGTATTTCCCTGGTCACGCAAACGATGCAGGACGCTTAACAGTTGTTTTACGTCCTGAAAATGCAGTCCGGTGGTTGGCTCATCCAGGATATACAGGGTTCGGCCGGTATCGCGTTTGGATAATTCCTTGGAGAGTTTGACCCGCTGTGCTTCACCTCCTGACAGGGTGATGGCGCTTTGGCCAAGGGTGATATAGCCCAGCCCCACATCAAGCAGGGTTTCGAGTTTTCTGCTAATGGCCGGGATTGCCGAAAAGAAATCGCAGGCTTCCTCGACAGTCATTTTGAGGATATCGCTGATATTTTTCTCCTTGTATTTTATCTCCAGGGTTTCGCGGTTGTATCGTTCTCCCTTGCACAGATCGCAGGGCACGTAGATATCGGGCAGGAAATGCATTTCAACCCGGATCAGTCCATCTCCCTGGCAGCCCTCACAACGCCCTCCAGCTACGTTAAATGAAAATCGTCCGGGTTTATAGCCACGTGTTCTGGATTCCGGAATGCCGGCAAACAAATCCCTGATTGGTGTGAAGAGCCCGGTGTAGGTGGCTGGATTTGAGCGTGGCGTGCGCCCGATCGGGCTCTGATCGATCACGATAACCTTGTCAATGTGCTCCAGTCCATCAATATTCTCATACGGCTCTGGCGTGGGTGCACTCAATCGAAGTTTTTTGGCCAGCGCAGGATACAGCGTATTGTTGATCAGGGTTGACTTGCCGGATCCCGATACCCCGGTTACGCAAGTGAACAGTCCAATCGGTATTTGGGCGGTGATATTTTTGAGGTTGTTTCCCGTTGCCCCGGAAATTTGCAGTACCCGTGCCATCTTGGCCGGGTGGCGACGGACTGGTATGGGAATGTTGGCCTTGCCGCTCAGGTACTGACCGGTAATGGATTGCTTGCAACCGGCAATGTCTGTCGGCTTCCCTTGTGCAACTAATGCCCCGCCGTGTTTCCCGGCACCCGGTCCAATATCGATAACGTGATCGGCGTTTCGGATAGCTTCCTCATCGTGTTCGACAACAATCACGGTATTGCCAAGGTTCCGAAGGTGGAATAGCGTATCGAGAAGCCGAGCGTTATCGCGTTGATGCAGTCCTATTGACGGTTCATCAAGAATGTACATGACGCCAACCAGACCGGACCCAATCTGGGAGGCCAGCCGGATTCTCTGGGCTTCGCCGCCGGATAGTGTCTCGGCAGATCTGGACAGAGTGAGGTAGTTCAAGCCAACGTTGTTGAGAAAGCCCAAACGCGCCACGATCTCCTTGATGATTTTATCGGCGATTTCGGCGCGATGTCCTTCAAGCTCCAGTTTGCTGAAGAATTCGAGGGCTGCGTTTACCGGCAAACGTGAGATCTGGTCAATGCTTGAATCTGCGATATAGACATTGCGAGGTCCGGGTTTCAATCTTGCGCCGTTGCAGGTCTTGCATGTTGCTGAGCTCATGTAACGGGCCAGTTCTTCTCTTGAGTGAGTGGAACCGGTTGTCTTGTAGCGGCGTTCCAGGTTGTGAATGACGCCTTCAAAGGATTTCGGGCGTTTTCCTGAATTGGGACCTCCATCAGCCATTTGGATGCGCTCATTGCCACTCCCATACAGGATAATGTCCTGCCACTGCTTTGCCAGCTTGCCGAAGGGCAAGTCGATATTGAACCCATAATGCTTCGCGACCGCAACCAGTTGCGTATAATAGAAGGCGTAGCGTTGATCCCATCCCGGCAGTGCTCCCTGGGCTATTGAGAGTTTGGGGTCTCTAATAATTTTTTCCGGATCAAAGATTCTTATTGTTCCGAGCCCATCGCAGTCCGGGCAGGCACCGACCGGGCTGTTGAATGAAAACAGGCGGGGTTCTAGTTCATCAAGACTATAGCCGCAGTGAGGGCAGGCAAACAGACTTGAATAATCTTCAGTAGAGGTGATATCGCGATCCTGGTCCAGGATCGCGATTCTTGCGGTTCCTCCCGACAGGTTCAGGGCTGATTCCAGCGACTCTGCCAAGCGTTGCCGGTTGTCCTGTTTGACAACCAGTCGGTCAATGACTACATCGATATCATGATTGTGGTTTTTGTCCAGTTCCGGTGGTGATTCCAGGCTAGTCATGATACCGTTGACGATCGCCCGGATATATCCTTGTGAGAACAGCTCGCCGAACAGGTATTGAAATTCGCCTTTACGGTTGCTGACCACCGGGGCAAGAATCATGATACGTGATGACTCGGGGTGACACATGATGCTGTCAACCATCTGCGTTACTGTTTGTGCATCGAGAGTGACTCCATGTTCAGGGCATCGGGGATCGCCGACTCGTGCAAAAAGCAGGCGCAGGTAGTCGTGAATCTCCGTGACTGTACCGACTGTTGAACGGGGGTTGTGCGATGTGGATTTTTGCTCGATGCTGATTGCAGGCGAGAGTCCTTCAATCATGTCCACTTCGGGCTTTTCCATGATTGACAGGAATTGCCTGGCATAGGTTGACAGGGATTCGACGTATCGGCGCTGACCCTCGGCATAGATGGTGTCGAAAGCCAGCGATGATTTTCCGGATCCGGACAAGCCGGTAATGACAATCAATTGATCTCTTGGAAGATCGATATCGAGAGATTTGAGATTGTGTGTTCGGGCACCGCGTACCCTGATGTTTGTCAATGACACAAACGTTGTCCACGTGGATTGAATAAACCTGTACTATAATATTTTTTGAGTGTTCAGAGAGACTGATTTGAATTTCTTTTGCAAGGCGGTTTTCCTGTCAATTTTCTTCTGCCTTGTTTATGAGTCCTGTACTGTTCTTCAGTTTCGGACGGTTCGGCAAGATTGACCGTCTGGCGACTGATGCCCGACCTCTGCAGGACTGGACGTATGCGTGATTTCCAGTTGTATAATTCCGGACACCGAATGGCAGATCTCCCTCGAAATGCGTCGCGTCAATCCCGAAAGCCAAGACGGATTGGCCGGGGCTTTTGGCTTGGCAAGCGTTCAGCGGATATAGACAAGTATGCGGAAATCCGGATTTCATGTTTCATGCATCAAACGGCGAATCTGGTGATCTGTATTTTTCTACATACATGGTGCTCATGTTTTGATCGAGCTTGGTTGCACTGATGCTGATCAGGCCATTTTGCATGGGATACCTGACAGGTCCGCAAGTGGAACAACTTAACAAGCAGTAATCCAGTGATGAAAAGTGCCAAACGGATTTCGTCGAACATGCTCCAGGATGAAAAGAGGGCAGTATTTTCGTTGTCCGGCATCATTTCATTGAGAATGTTTGGCTTGTTCATGTTGCTGCCGATACTGGCCCTTTATTCAGAATCGCTGCCGGGAAATACTCCACTGCTTGCAGGCTGGGCACTTGGAATTTACGGATTAACACAGGCTCTGATGCAGATTCCCTTTGGTTTGCTGTATGGGCGGATTGATCCAAAGCTAACGATTGCGATTGGTCTGGTCATCTTTGCCCTGGGAAGTGTTCTGGCCGGTTTGGCTGATACAATTTACCAGCTCATTGCAGGCCGGGCATTGCAGGGTGCTGGTGCTGTATCTGCTGTAGTGATGGCTTTAGCCTCGGATTTGACTCGCAACAGTCAAAGGACCAAGGCAATGGCGTTGATCGGCATGTCTATCGGTGCATCCTTTGTATTATCACTCCTGATCGCGCCGATATTACAGGGCTGGATTGGCATTCATGGCATGTTCTGGGGTATTGCCGGATTGGCTGTTTTTTCCATTGTGATTCTGTATGCTGTAGTTCCGGCCTTCAAGCGCAAGAAAAAATCGTACCGCCAGGGTCCGTCCGTGGTTTCCGGGTTGAGCTCTTCACTGTGCAATCCACAGTTATTGCACATGAATCTCGGGATTTTTCTCTCTCATATGGCCTTGACAGCATTGTTTTTGCTTGTGCCGTCTCTGTTCAGGGACATAATTCTCCTGCCGCTTGAGGAGCATTGGAAAATTTATCTTCTGGTGCTGGCCTTGTCCGTGCCGGGTTTGCTGCTGGCGATTCGAGTCACCTCCGGGGGCAGGAACATTCTGAGGTTTTACCGTTCATCAATTGTGGTTGTAGCGGCAGGCTTGATGTTGCTGGCAACCGGCGCCGATGCCTATCCAGTCGGGATAGTCATGGCATTAGTGATATTTTTCACTGGCTTTAATGCCCTGGAGTCCATGATGCCGTCTCTAGCTTCGAGAATGACCAGCAGCTCCAGGCGGGCAGGGGCCTTGTCTGTTTACAACACGTTTCAATATATCGGCATTTTCTGCGGTGGTGCCGTAGGCGGGTATGTACTGAATGGATACGGACAGGCTGGTCTGTCATGGTGTCTGACCCTTATTGCCCTGACCTGGTTGCTGCTTTCACTATTCCAGCCCTCTTTATCGCTGCGGGAAACACTGGAAGTGCATTTTGACAGGACGCATGATTACCCAGCCGATATTATTGATAGAATAGAAGACTTAAGCGGTGTTGATTCAGTCACCCTCGTGCATGATCGTTCGCTGGCTTATATTGAAATCGATCCTGGTCGCTATCAGACTTCGGAATTACACAAACTGTTGGAAAAATGAATTGACTTATGTCCAGAGGAGTTAACAAGGTTATTTTGGTCGGCAATCTTGGCCGTGATCCTGAAGTGCGTTATTCCCCAAGTGGAATGGCCGTTGCGAATGCCACTTTGGCAACCAGCAGGGTATGGAAGGACAGACAGACGGGAGAAGATCAGGAAAAAACAGAATGGCATCGCCTGAAATTTTTTGGCCGGCTGGCAGAAATTGTTGAAAAGTACTTGCGAAAGGGGTCCCAGGTTTATGTTGAGGGCAGATTAGAGACCAACAAGTGGCAGGATCAGCAAGGGCAGGATCGCTATTCCACGGACATTGTTGTCCATGAGATGCAGATGCTGGGTTCACGTTCAGATAGAAACTTTGCGCAGGACTCTGATGGCGATTCGGGATATCGCAAGTCTTCCGGGAGTTCTGCGCCAGCAGAGCAACCGTTTGATTCGTCCGAGTCTAAGGATTCACTGGACGACGACATCCCTTTTTGATTTGGGTATATCGGCCAAACCGGACAGTCGGATGCGAGTTCAGGACCGGGCCTTGCAGATTTGGCGATCAGCTGTTCATTCTTTGCCGGGGATTAACGGGAAATCCGTTCCGGCAAGATTGTGCTCATTGAGGATGAGGGAGTTACGGAGAGGTGTCTGAGCGGTTTAAAGAGCACGCCTGGAAAGTGTGTATACGTTAATAGCGTATCGCGGGTTCGAATCCCGCCCTCTCCGCCACCGACTACAAGCAAACCTCCCCATGCGCCTGATAGCGTCACTTGCCTCCCGCGCACTACTTTCAGCCATAACTCGCAGAACTTTACAGGTTCCGAAAGCAATGCATTCACACATTACGGTGGAATTTTGACCATTTGTTATTGGCAAGTTTATTGTTGCCAAAACAAGCAAATGTTCAAATGAAAGAAAAGTAGTGGAATGGTCTGCCCCGCCAGACTGGGTTATCCTGTCGGTATAATCCGGACCGGCAGGGTCGGTGGATCGCTGCCCTGCTGGAGCACCGGCATGGCAACGTGACGGCAGTGGCACTGGCCAACCGCATGGCACGCATTGCCTGGGCGGTGCCGACCACCAGCCCTACCGCATGGAGGAGGCCATGGCCTGACGGCAGCGAACCGGGAGACCCCCCCCCCTTCCTCCGGAAGGACATTCTGCCCACCTGGGACTGCGAAGAGAAATAGGCAGTGATGGCGGAAAAGGCTACCCTGCCGGCGCGAAAACCCGGAGCATTCACCGACTCAACCAGGAAGTCGACTAAGTGACTGGGACGCACCGATGCGGATTCCATCAGGGCCAGAGGGCAGTGTTCCCCCACCAACAGGTCGGATATATGGCGCAGCCTGCTTTCCCCGAGCTGAAAAACTTCTCTTCCCAAAAAGGGGCAGACCCTATAAGGAATTGCAACCTTTAGTAGACCTTGATTGATTTTGAAGAATCCCTGGGGGATTGTGGTTTTCGGTAAAAGAGTTAAATCACCGCATAATTTGCGTTGATTCGCCTTGATTTTGCGGTGAATAATGTCCACAATCACCTTAAATTATGCGGTGATTGGTATGTGGATTCATGAACGCCAGAACTGGCCAAACTTCATATGGGATGTGGAGGTTCTGGCAACCAGGTTGGCTGATATACGCCATCGACAAGGACGCTTGCTTGGTCGAATGGAAGGGTTGGGCTTTGAGCTCAAGCGCGAAGCCAGCCTGAGTACACTTGCCAACGATGTGGTTAAATCCTCTGCTATTGAGGGTGAAAGTCTGAATCTGGAAGAAGTTCGGTCTTCCATCGCTCGCAGGCTCGGTATTGATATTGTTGGGCTTGTTCCTGCGAGCCGGGAGGTGGATGGCATCGTTGAGATGATGCTGGATGCCACGCAGAGGTTTTCCAAACCGCTGACGAAAGTCCGTCTGCTTGACTGGCATGCTGCTCTATTCCCGACGGGGCGCAGTGGCATGCATAAAATCACCATTGGCGGATGGCGTACTATCGATGCGGGACCCATGCAGGTTGTTTCTGGCCCTATCGGCAGGGAAAAGGTTCACTTTGAAGCTCCAAGGGCCGATCGTTTGGAAAGGGAAATGGAGACGTTCCTAGCATGGTTTGCTGTCGGCAGTGACATTGACCCGGTCATCAGAGCAGGCATTGCTCACCTCTGGTTTGTCACTATTCATCCATTTGAAGATGGGAATGGACGGATTGCCAGAGCCATTGGCGATATGGCCCTGGCGCGTGCAGATGGCACAAAAAACCGCTTCTACAGCCTCTCATCCCAAATTGAGGCAGAACGAAAGCACTATTACGATCAACTAGAGAGACAGCAACGTGCGACACCTGACATCACGGGCTGGCTGTCATGGTTTCTGGATTGCCTTGACAGAGCCATCACCAATGCTGAAACGACACTTGGCAATGTTCTGTTTAAGGCGAAACTCTGGGATACCATAAATCAGAAACCGGTAAATGACCGTCAGAGATTGATCATTAACCGTATGCTTGAGGATGATTTTGAGGGTTTCATGAATACTTCCAAATACGGCAAGCTGGCCAAATGCTCGGGCGACTCGGCGTTACGTGATATTCGGGAACTGAAGGAAAGAGGCATCTTTATTCAAAACCCCGGTGGCGGTCGCAGCACCAGTTACAGGTTGCCGGATCGAGAAGGGCAATCGCATTTCCAATGAATCTCAAACCGGGATTTGAATGCTTGATTGACGCGGCACGTTCATCATCGTGACCGCAAGTATGCAGAGAGCATAAATCGAACCTGCATAAGGCGTTGCAACATAAATCCTGCCTTTAGACCGATTATATGTTGCTACATATTGATAGGTTGTAGAAGAGTCGAATTCTAGTGCGTTGCATACACCGCCACTGACTGCAAGCGAATCTTCCCATGCGCTTGATGGAGGGATCCAAGAAGTCCATTATGTGTTTTTGCAGGCTTTTTGCCGTTTGCAATTCGGACTGGATCCCGAGAGCGACACAGTCGATCTATCCTGTTCGCTTTCTTAACTCTTGAATGAAATGTGCCAGGGATAGGATGGTTGTTTTATCGCTGGTTAGGAATTTTTCTTCACCGGCATAAACAACAAATTTATGTCTCGCCCTTAAATCTTCACATGCCATATGGAAGCCCCTTTCCAGATTCGGTGTACGGCTAGCCTTGATTTCAACTGCCCAATACTCTCCCAGCCCAAACTCAATAACCAAATCAATCTCGGCTCCCGCTGATGTGCGATAGAAAAATGGGTTAACGCTCCATGGCAAATCATTGATGACTGTTTCAATGACAAATCCCTCCCAACTTTTACCAAGAATGGGGTGCCCCAGCAGTGTTTCGTAGTCAGGGATTTGCAGTAAGGCATGCACAATACCACTGTCCCTCACGTAAAAACGCGGCGATCTGACAAGTCGTTTTTTTACATTTCCATACCAAGGCTGTAGTCTGCGGATCAATAGTAAATCTACCAGGAGATCCAAATACCGGCTAATCGTTATACTCGCTACACCCAGGGAACCTGCCAGTTTTGAGGCATTCAGTAGTTCCCCTTGTGTATGCGCAAGCATTGTCCAAAACCGCAAAAGGGTGGTTGCCGGTATACGGGGACCCAACTGGGGAATATCACGCTCCAGATAGGTTCGAATGAAGTCATGTCGCCAGGAGAAGCTGGCTTGGTCATTCACAGCAGCATAGCTATTTGGGAATCCGTCTCGAGTCCAGAGTCGTTGTAATGGCTCTCCATTGGGCTTTTCAATTTCAAACGGAGTCAGCCCTCCAAGTTCGGAATAATGAATGCGGCCAGCAAGGCTCTCAGAGCTTTGTTTCAGAAGTTCATTTGAAGCCGATCCAAGTATCAGGAAGCGACCATTGCCTCGCCCCTCAAGCCGTCTGGCATCAATGATTCCGCGCAGGGACATGAACAGGTCAGGGTAACGCTGGATTTCATCAAGTATGACCAACTTGTCCGCATGCAGTCCCAAATAATGGGCTGGGTCTTTCAGTCTCTGAAAATCTTCAGGCTTTTCAAGATCCGTATAAATGGAGGCTTTTCCCCTGGCTATTTCATGAGCAAGGGTGGTCTTGCCGACCTGTCGTGGTCCAAGCATAGCCACAGCCGGGTATTGGCTGAGACCGAGGATAATTTCCCGGATAAGTTCTCATTTATACATGCTTGTAATATTAACATCAAATATTAAATATACATGGTATATGTCATTTTTATGGCATCGCCAATCAAGACACCGGAATCTGCGTAAGCGGCATGTATCGTGCCACTTCCTGACCGTAACTGGATACAACCGACTGGAAAAGCTCAGAATTAGCCATGTCGTCATCACATAATTCTCCTTGCCTTCTGAGGGCCTATCTGTGAATATTGAAGAGCGGATGCAGTCATGGCAGTCCGGTACAGGAGCTTTATTCACGCTTGACAGATTGACTTAAACTTGGAAAATTCAACATTACCATGTTCAATGGTCATCGGTCTGCGTAATGCCAGTTTCAATCTTCCGTATTCAAAGGAGTAATCATTAATGCCTGTAATTCATTTCAAGCTGCCCGACGGAACCGTCAAGTCAATAGAGGGTGCAGTTGGAACTCCGGTCATGTTTCTAGCCAAGGACAATGGAATTGATCAAATACTCGCAGAATGTGGTGGGTGTTGCAGTTGTGCAACCTGCCACGTGCATGTCGACCCGGACTGGTTTCCAAAATTACCGGAGATGAGCGAGGATGAATTGAATATGCTGGAATTTGCCGAAGGCCAGGATGACACTAGCCGCCTAAGCTGCCAATTGATCATTGCCGAGGAACTTGATGGATTGGTGGTAAATGTTCCAGAGTCACAATACTGATTTAATCTGTCTGGGCAATCAACCTAAAAACATCCCGAATATGCCCATACCTCATGGCAAACAGTAAAACCCTGTGGATACCAGCGGAAGAATCGATAAAGCAGGCTAATTTGACAGCCTTTATTGACTGGGTTAACCAAAGAGGGGTTTCGGTCACCGATTATGCCTCGCTTTACCGATGGAGCATAGATCATTCAGATCTCTTCTGGAGCTGCTTCTGGGAGTTTGGTGGCATTACTTGCTCACGAAGATGGGACCGTGTAGTCGATAATCCTGATGCAATGCCCGGTGCCTCGTGGTTTCCGGGCGCTCGATTGAATTTCACCGAAAATCTGCTTCGGTTCAAGGATGATCGAACTGCAATTATTGCCTGTACAGAGGACCGTTCTGAACAGAAACTAACTTATGCCGAGCTGAATGTAGAGGTGGCGAGATGTGCAGGCTTTCTGAAATCTTCAGGGGTTGAAGCCGGTGATCGGGTAGCTGGATATATCACAAACGGTGTCGAAGCGGTAATCGCCATGCTGGCAGCAACAAGCCTCGGTGCCATCTGGTCATCCTGCTCTCCGGATTTTGGCGTCAAAGGGGTGCTGGATCGCTTCGCGCAAATAGAACCCAAAATTCTGTTTGCTGTTGATGGCTATCGCTACAATGGGAGAAGGCACAGTATCCTGGAACGCGTTCAGTCGGTCATCCAGAGCATTCCGGCAATTGAGAAAACAGTCATTATTCCGTTCCTGGATGAGTCCCCCGTGATTTCCGGCGTGCCGAACAGTATTTTATGGCAGGAAGCACTGACAAATTCAACCGAACTCGAATTCCAGCAATTGCCTTTCGAACATCCCTTGTTCATCATGTACTCGTCAGGAACCACAGGAAAGCCCAAGTGCATCATGCATGGTGCTGGAGGTTCGCTGATTCAGCACCTGAAAGAGCATCGCCTGCATACCGACCTCAAACGAGATGACGTGTTGTTTTTCTTCACCACTTGCGGCTGGATGATGTGGAACTGGCTGGTCAGTGCCCTGGCCAGTGGATGCACGCTTGTCCTTTATGACGGGTCGCCGTTTTATCCGTCCGGGAATGCGATGTGGGCTATGTCAGAACGGCTTGGCATCACGATCTTTGGAACCAGTGCCCGATTTATCTCTACATGTGCCAAGCAGGGCATGACTCCGGGACGGGATCACGATCTTTCAGCAATGCGAATCCTGCTTTCGACCGGTTCGCCCTTGGCTCCCGAAGGGTTCGATTATGTTTACCGAAGCATCAATGAAGATGTACAGCTTTCATCCATGTCAGGGGGGACAGACATCATGGGCTGCTTCGTGATGGGTAATCCGATCGGCCCTGTATACCGAGGCGAAATCCAGTGTCGAGCACTGGGCATGGCCGTTGACGTGTTTGACGAAGGAAAACCAGTCAGGGGCAGACAGGGTGAATTGGTCTGTACGAAACCTTTTCCGAGCATGCCGCTTGGATTCTGGAATGAGCCGGATGATTCAAGGTACAGGGCAGCGTATTTTGAGCGCTTTGAAGGAGTTTGGGCTCATGGTGATTATGCGGAAGTGACCGACCATGGCGGGCTGATCATCTACGGAAGGTCGGATGCCGTGCTGAACCCGGGAGGTGTGCGAATCGGCACTGCCGAAATCTACAGCCAGGTCGAAAAGATTGAAGAAGTAGTGGAAAGCCTGTGCATTGGCCAGCGTTTTGACGGAGATGTCAGAATCGTCCTCTTTGTGGTATCACCGAACTGGCAGTTCGTGATCTTGTGCATGGACATCCGGTCAAGAATACTGAGGCTCTGGCAAATCCTGAAGCCTTGCAGTATTTTCAGAACTTGGTTGAGCTTCAAGAATAGTATTTAGCCTGACGGTTCCCATTTAGACTACAAATCTTCGGCCTTGAATTTACTGTAGCCTTCATAGAAATAGCTGACGTCAATACCCATTAGAAAAAATTTACGGTCATCGATGCAGTTGGTCAGGGCATTTTTCAGCAGAGCCTTGATTTCCAGATCCTTTACCACGCTGCGCTTCATGGCGGAAAGGTATTCCTCCTTGTCCACGAGGTGCCAGTCGATAGCGAGTTCGAGTTCTTTTTTCAGGATCAAATCCAGCCAGATACGCATGGCACGTCCATTTCCCTCACGGAAGGGGTGGGCAATATTCATCTCCACGTATTTTTCGATAATCTGGTCAAAGTTGCCTTGAGGCATTGCATCAATATGCTCCAGCGAGGCTTGCAGATACATGAGTGGTGCAAAACGAAAATTGTCCCTTGCGAGATTGACTTCACGGATTCTTCCTGCAAAGTCATAAATGTCCTCAAACAAATAGGCGTGGATAAATGCAAGGCCGGCGAAAGTGCCGACCTCTGCCCTGGAAATATCGCCCGAGTCAAAAAGCCGCTTGGCTTTTTGCTTGCTAAGCCTTTCCTCTGCCTTGGCTATCTCGACAGGATTTACAATGCCCAGTTTGTTATCGAGGGTCATGTTGTTTTTTTTGAAAACCTCAACGATTACGGCAAATCTTGAACCAGATTATCATGACGAAGGC
>JAPYNK010000047.1 GCA_028285825.1 Arenicellales bacterium
AATTATCATGTTGCAGATTTATTTATCAATTAAACAACAACATAAATGTCACATATCCAGAAAAATTGCCAATGCTCTGCCCCTGTTCAAGTTGTATGACCGAAGCAATTTGTACCAAGAGATAATTCTTGAGAAAACCTCATGACTGAACTGAGTTTCAAAGGCAAGGAGTTCGTATACAACCATCATCTGGCGATTCCATTTCGTCCGCTCATCACACATGCAGGGAAGGGTATCGGCGAACCAACCCTTGATGGTAACCTAATCATTCATGGTGACAATCTTCATGCCCTGAAATCCCTCCTTCCACATTATGCAGGTAGGGTCGACTGCATTTTCATCGACCCCCCTTACAACACCGGAAACGAAAATTGGTGCTACAGCGATAACGTGAATGCACCCATGATTCGGGAATGGCTGGACTCCAATCCTATCGGGATTGAGGATGGCCTTCGACATGACAAGTGGTGTGCAATGATGTGGCCACGATTACGATTACTCCATGAATTACTGGGTGATGCTGGATTGTTTTTCATGGCTTTAGATGACAACGAAATACACAATGCGCGTGCAATTCTGGACGAAATATTTGGATCAGAATGTTTCCTGGCAACAATATCATGGGTCAAGCGTTATACGAGATCAAACAATGCAAATCTATTCTATTCAATGAAAGATTACCTCATTGTATATCGAGGAAGTGACCATGTGAAATCACTGAAGGAACCTCGAAGTAATGAGGCAGATGCAGAGTACCGAAATCCAGATGATGATCCACGTGGACCATGGATAACATCTTCATATGTGAATCCTGCAACCAGGGAGCAGAGGAAAAATCTATCCTATGCGATCGAACGGCCTTCCGATAAAATGACAGTAGAACATCCTACTCATGCATGGAAGTACTCAGTAGATGAACACCGGAGGCATGCTCGAGAGTCACGTCTTTGGTGGGGCATTAATGGAAAAGCTGATTATCCGCGACTAAAACTTTACCTTTATGAAGCAATGGACATGGTTCCTGTTGATGTATGGAATTGGTCCAATGTGGGTTCTTCCGATGATGGAAGTGCCAAAATAAAGGAAATATTTGGATCAGCCGTATTTGACAACCCAAAGCCAGTAAGCCTCATTAAGAAGATAATTTCCCTTGTCGATCGCGACGATGCACTGTTTTTGGACTCTTTCGCCGGATCGGGTACCACTGCCCACGCTGTTCTCGAAGCAAATCGCAGAGACGGTGGCAATCGCCGTTTCATTCTCGTGGAGATGGAGGATTATGCTGATGAACTTACGGCTGAACGTGTCCGTCGTGTAATCAACGGATACAACTACTCGGGAACCCAGCGCACCGAGATACTGCGTGAGAAAATCACCTGGTCGAAGCTGCAGAACGCGCACAAATTGATCGAATCCGTCCAGGGGATTGAGAACCTGCAAGGCAATGAGTATGAAACCATAAGGAAAACAGTCAAGGGCGGAAAACTGATAGTTACCGGTGAGAAAACCGTCGAAGAGCAGGCGGACGGACTGGGTGGAACCTTTACATACTGCACCCTTGGCGAGCCCGTAGAGCTGGACAGGATATTACAGGGAGAGAATCTGCCTCCCTACAACAGCCTTGAGGCCGTTCTGTTTCAGATGGCAACGAGCAGAGTACTCGAACCGGGTCACATGCAGAAACAGGAATTCTATGTTGGGGAAGCTAACGGACAGCATGTATGGCTGATGTACAAACCGGATCTCGAATGGCTGAAGTCGCCTGAAGCAGCCTTGACACTGACCCGGGCAAAAGCCATCACGGCTTTCGATGAGAGCATGAAGCACCTAGTTTTCGCACCTGCACGTTACGTTAGCCAGAAACTGCTCGCAGAACATAATCTGGCTGTCGAGTTCGTCCCGCTACCATTTAGTCTCTATCGCCTTGATCGGAACTAGATGCGATGTTCCGTCAACTGGAATATCAGGAGCGTGTCCTGAATACAATCAGCACCTACCTGGATCATTTAGAAGCCCATAAGCAGACCACAGATGAAATTGAAAAATTAGCCGCGGCAAATCCACATTTGGCCAGTGCGATGATGCCGCGTGACTTTGTCGCTGATGCCTGGGCATCCGTCAAGGCAGATGGGCTGCTGCCAGCTTCTCGCTCACACATACCGCATTCATCTCGTCACGATGGCTGCAAGAGACCCGTACCGAACATTGTACTGAAGGTTCCAACTGGAGGCGGCAAGACCTGGCTTGCCGTTTCAGGTATTTCGAAGATCATGGGGAAATATCTTGGCAGCAATACCGGTTTCGTACTCTGGATCGTTCCCAGTGAAACAATCTACACGCAAACCCTGAAGAATCTGCGTGATCGACAGCATCCCTACAGGCAGGCACTTGACCGTGCCGCTGCGGGAAGTGTCTTGATCATGGAGAAATCAGACCGGTTCAATGCCCGGGATGTCGATACCCACCTCTGCATCATGCTCCTGATGCTACAGTCCGCAAACCGTCAAACCAGGGAAACCCTGAAGATGTTCCAGGATCGAGGTGACGTTCATGGTTTCTTCCCGCCGGAAGGCGACCAGAAGGCGCATGGGGAAGTTCTTCAGAACACCCCGAATCTCGATGGATACAATGACCTCTTTCCGATGGTTAAAGATTCTCTCGGTAATGCCCTCCGAATGATCAGACCGGTTGTGGTCATGGACGAGGGACACCGGGCAATCTCCGACCTGGCATACAATACACTGTACGGATTCAACCCATGCTTTGTGCTGGAGCTGACAGCGACTCCGAAAGATATTCAGCCCCGGGGAGGTAAGAAGCCAAGAGAAGGCCGCTATGCAAATGTTCTGGTTGAGGTCACAGGCAAGGAGCTTGATCGTGAAGGAATGATTAAGATGCCATTGAACCTTGACTCTAGGCAAGGAGTGGATTGGCGGGCGACACTCAACACAGCACTCGATAAGCTGAATAAGCTAAGTTCGGCTGCAATGCAACTCAAGGCCAATACCAACCGACACATCCGGCCAGTCATGCTTATCCAGGTGGAACGCACAGGAAGCGATCAACGGGAAAGCGGTCATATACACGCCGAGGATGTGAGGAACTTTCTGCTCACGCTTGGTTTTGATGAAGCGGAAATCGCCGTCAAGACTGCCGAACAGAACGATCTTCGGCAACCTGAAAACCAGAATCTGATGTCACCGAGAAATCGAGTTCGTGCCATCATCACGAAACAGGCCTTGCAGGAAGGCTGGGACTGCCCATTTGCGTATGTCTTCTAGGCGATCTGGTTCTTCAGGTATCCGGGGACGACAGGGCACAGCCGGGCAATTTTCCGGTCGCAGGAAAAAACAAGCGCCGTTCGGAATTTCAACTCAAGCGGATTTACCTCCCACTGGTCATGTTTGCAGACGGAAATGGAGTGCGTGAACTGGACTACGAAACGGATATTCTGTCGCGCATAGGCTGGCGGGATTTTTCTCCTGAAAAAGTTGCCAGCAGAATTCCCGACAACGCCCAGGCTGCGGAAGGCCAACTCCAACGCATCTGGTTACGCCGACGCAGCACTGAACCTGAACACCTTTCCACGGAATATATTGGCGCTAACGATGAAGTACTTGCTTTCGACCCTGCCCATGCGGTGCGCATGATCCTGGATATCGTACCCAACCCCTTTGTTGGACGAGAAATCGTCGGATGCCTGCTTACCGCTCTCAGGGAGCGCGGATTCAATGACGTTCATCTGGGAAGGCTTGCCCGGTTAATCACGGAAGAACTGCGCAAGGGCTTGGACACGTATCGCAATGTCACTGCTGAAACCATCTTCAAGCGGGACGTTGAGTCAGGCCGTATCCAGTTTCGCCTGCGTATTGACGGTGAAAATTGGGAAATGCCGCGGGCGGTGGAAACCGCGGAACCGGAAGGATCCCGTCAAATACTCGGCAGAACCGGTGGTCCACTCCAGAAAAGTCTTTTCTCTCCCGTCTATGAAAATGAATTCAACAGCGATGAACGCGAAATCGCCGTCTATCTTGATGGCGAATCCGCATTGGTCTGGTGGCACCGGAATGTCGCCCGTCGTCAGTATGGCATCCAGGGGTGGAAGAAAGCCAAAATCTATCCCGACTTCATCTTCGCTGTCCATCAGCAGGAGGATAAAACAGATCGGATCACGATTCTGGAAACCAAGGGTGATCAGCTCGACAACAATATTGACACCGACTATAAACGCCAACTGCTTGTCTTCCTGTCGGAAAACTTTTGCTGGGAAAATGCCAGGCCTGTAGGGAAACTTGAAATGCTTCAGAAAGACGGTGATACCGTTCACTGCGAACTCGTCCTCATGAACGAGTGGAAGTCAAGACTGCCCGAATTCTTCCGGGAATCCTCCGTCACCCGGGACATTACTTGATCAGCCCGGAAACTCTCATGAAAACGTTTTCTTGCCGAATTGAGAGTAGGCAACCTTGATTTGACACATGCTTGATAACATATCAGGGATCACGGCTTGAAGCCCGTAAAGCAGGTGGATCAGAACTTGCGTTTTCCGGTTTTGTGCTGAACGCGTGTAGCGGTGTGCAGGTTGGCTACATCATTCGCTGACACATTTGTCCACTTTCCCGGATAATTCCCGAAATCATGGCTAACCGACACTGCTAAAATTCCGTTGTGACCAAGCCTTCAGGAAAACCCGGCACGATGAAAGGC
>JAPYNK010000048.1 GCA_028285825.1 Arenicellales bacterium
CCCATACCCGCTGGGTCGCAAAGGGCAGGGCCGGAACCCCGGTCGGGCCGGGCGTTCCGGCGTGCATCCCGGAGGACCGGCATGGCTTCACCCTGCATCACGAGGCGATGTGGCAGGGCACGGACGTGGACCATGCGGTGCCGATGGTCGAGTCCGCGCAGCGGCACTGTCCGGAACTGCGGAGTGTCAGCTTCGACCGTGGCTTCCACAGCGTCCCGAACCGGCAGCGCGAGGGGGAGGGGGTGTTCATGGCCCAGTGACGCCGGCATCCGGCCGTTGAATCCGCCATGACAACCTGGAGCACCGGGGCCTGGACCGGGTTTGCACGCATGGCGCGGAGGGCCTTGCCCGCACGGTGGCCCGGTCGGTGCCGGCCCTGAACATTCACCGCATCGGCCTGCTGCTTCGCCGTCTGGCGTTTCCATTCCCACTCCTTTCGACTCCCGGCCGGCCGGGAACGGGGAGCCATGCCCGGAACGCGCGGCACCCCCTGAAAATCCCGTCCCGACGGCAGGTCACGGAACGGTGCGCCGCACAATCCCCGTGGTTTCGAGCGAAAACGCCCCGTTCTGCCGATCCGTTGCGGGTGAAATCTGTCTGTCATCGCCGAAAACGGGGGTTTTCTGGCTGACACTAGTTAATATTCGATTTGGGATATAATCTGTTCCAGTTAGTTGGGAATTTCACATTGTGGTTGTCAAAAGAGCGAACAAATTTCAAAAAATGCGATTGATCGTACATGGATCGCAGCGGGTCGGCAAAAAATTACGCCACCGCCACTACAAGTCAGCGGATTCTCAAATATTGCTATCGCAGAATAGGAGCGGCCAATACTCCATATATGGACTTAGGGCGACTAATCCGCAACTTAAAGTGTTTCAACGTAATGCTATAAGCAAAAATGCGATATTTCTGGTTCCAGAATCACTATCATCTTCGCCTGTCATATCTTTTTCTCAACCTAAATCGTCTAAAGCAAGCCAGTTGACCGGGCCCATAAAATTTGTTTTGACACTTTTGGACTGCTGGAATCTTGAGAGAAAAGATGCGATCAATATACTGGGGTTTGAGGAGGCTGAATCCGACCATGTTTTCGATCTGCTCGATGGAAAGGGGCTGTTGCATGGTAGAGATGCAAAGGATCGTTTGTCTTATTTGGTTTCCATTAGAGAATCCCTAAATGGCTTTTTCCGTGATTTGAAAACTGAAAATGACTGGTTGAGAGAACGGCAGCCGTTGTTGGATGGCAAGGTTCCCATGACTTTGCTACTTGATGGGTCGATGGAGAATATCTTGCTGGTCAAGGAATATGTAGATTTCATGGTAGGAAGATAGTCTTGCTTGAAGAAATTCCTAGCCGCTGGAGTCAGCGAAAGGTATATAGGCTGGCCCGAATCAGAGATTTTTTGGGATGCTTGAATGAACAAGGCCTTTCTGAAAGCGATATTGATGAGCTGCTCGCATTTATTTCTGTCAATAATAAAAATGTCGAAGAACTTCTTGATGCTCCTTTTCGACCAAAAATAAAGTTCAAGGGACCGACCAGATTTTCAGATGGGTCATTTCCAGTATTTTACAGTTCTTTAGATGCCGATACTGCTCATGCTGAAGTGAAATACTGGTTAACTAAATCTATTGGGCAGGCAAGAGAAACTAGAAAAGTCTACCTCTGGCAGTTCAGTTGCACATTCAGGGGCCAAGAAAAAGATATTCGACCAAAAGCAAAAGATTGGCCCGGCCTGACCAGTGACAATGACTACACTTTCTGTAATCAAATAGGAGCCGAGGCGAAAAAGCTAGAATTAGATGGAATCGTGACAGTATCGGTGCGCCGCAGGTGTGGTGACAATTTGCCAATATTTTCCAGAAATGCCATCAGAAACCCAGAATTGGAAAGTCTTCTTGCTATGACCTTTGATCCAGAAACCAATCAGATTATTACTGAAAAGCAAATAAGTAATTCATAATCGGTTCCGCCAACTTTAAGGGAGCCAATGGAAAGAACGGTACCCGGCTTGAAATTCGGATACTAGCCGCACAATTTGGATGCTCTCAAGAGGAGGCGAAGCGTCGGAGGTTGCCTAGTATGCGGCTTGCCGCTCAATTCTGAAGCATGGCATTATTCATATAAGCAGATGAAAAAACGAAGCAAGCGTTTTGCGGATCGCTTGCCCGAATTTTTTGAGAGGCAGGAAGAGATGGCATTGATAGCATTTACAAGAAAGCAATGATCACTATCGTTTTTAGCTGTGTTTGGATTGATGCCTTTCTGCATCTTTTGTTTGTTAAGATGAATGGACGGAAGCCATCCGATAGAGAAGACAGGAAAACTTATGAATCCAAGCTTAGAGATCTAGAATGTAGCGATGAAGCGTTGCTGGAAAGGGTCAAACGATTACGAGGTGTAAGGAAGGCATTGGTTCATGAGAAAGCATATTCTGATTTTGATGATGATGGAAATTTCATAGGCAGGAATTATATGACTCAGCACGAAGCGGAAAACGCCTGGCAAGTTGTTAATGGCATCAATAAATGGTGCCGGGAGCAACATGGAATTGAAATTCTCTAGGCCACGTGGATGAGTGACGCTAAAGGTTTTGCTTCCATCCGAGGGCTTGAAGCGGGATACAAGATAAAGCACATGATGCATTTAGTTTTGGGACAAAACGACTCGATGCGTGAATCAGCGAAGTGAGTGCCTATAAATACGCCGGCAAGACTGCATGACGATCTTCTCGACCTCTATGGAGAAGATCAGATAGCTTTGTTTGTGACGGCAACCGCCCGTAAGGAAGTTGAGCGTTGGTTGAACGAAGGCGACACCACGATTGACAACACTTTGTCATTGGGGAAAGATGGCCCCAAAGAATCCACAGCCCTTGTCGATTATTCATTGACTTTTAGCAAGTTTCTTGATCAGCTTGCCCATGAGAGCAGACACTCCAAAATCTTGCGTGCAAGATTGATTGTGTTCACATATATGCTATGGGAGAAAGTCTACCGACCAACTATCTGTAAGGAATGCAGCGTGGATTCCATAGAAAGTCATGCGTTCGGAGATTTACGCCTATACCGAAACGCCATCCTTCATCAAAATGGGAAGTTGGATTCCGACACCAAAACCCTGACTGTATTCGGCAAGGACGATATTATTCATCCAACCCACAATCAGCTACGCGAGATATTTCAGCAGTTGGTTATCGGACTCAACGACTTAGGGGTACGTTACTATGGAGAGAATCCTGATTTCAAGTGAGGACATAGGCTGAATGCGAATGGCAAGTAGCTACCCAACCCAAACTCCATGTTGAACATTCTCCATCACGGTTTCGAGTGAAATATGATTGAAAAAAGCGCCGTAACCGAATTAACCATTAAATGCTGAGAGATCCGCTACCATTAGCAATAATCACAGTATTGAACTTTCAGAAATCGAGAAATTTGAGTTCGCAAAACAACGATGGGGCAATGATCCAGTTTGCTCTCATTGTAGATTGGTCAATGTCCAGTCCCTACTGTAGGTAAGCATCCCCCAATAACCCCTCGTTGCCGAGAAAAGGAATGTGCCAAGCAATTTCCGGTCAAGATTGGAACTTTCATGAACTCCGTAACATGAGAAAGTCATTATGACAATGGTGGAAGCTGACAATGCAGAACAGAAACTTCTTTTCAAGTATGTCGCGGCTGATCGGGCGTTGAGGTGTCTTCCGGAGATTGGGGATGGCGTGCTACGAGCAACTCAACCGGCAGCATTGAATGATCCATTCGAGTGCTCGACAAAGAGAGTGTTTGTCGAAAGCTACCGGAATACTGGAAATCAGCAACTGGCACAAACGCTTACAGAAATCCAGCCACTGAGCCCGGTGGGCGAGCAGGACATCGAAGAAGCTCGGAAATCTTACGGTAGCCTTTACATGGGAGAGCTTTTCAGGCAGCAACTCTCAATGCGGTTTGGAATAATCTCGTTCTCTACGAATCTGTTTCATCCTTTGCTATGGTCTCATTACGCTCAAGATGGATCCGGTTTTGCTATCGGCTATAAGTTCGAAACCATGAAGAATTTGATCAAGGGGGGCATCTACCTTCGACCAATAAAGTACGTTCCCAAGCCCGGAGTCATATGCGACTATAAAGTATTGTCCACGCCGGAAAGCAATATCTTACAGATCATGCAGTGCAAGAGCGATCTCTGGAAATATGAGAGCGAATGGCGTTTGATCGTGGAACTTGATCTGACCATTGGCACTGGGGAAAGGGATCGCTTCAATCAACCTGTTAATCTCTTTCGCATACCCAATGATGCGGTGGGTGCTGTCTACTACACTGAGAGAACAGAGCGGGAAGTCGTTTTAGAGGTTCAGCGGCGATTGCAATTGCCGAATAACCGGTATGGCACGCGGAATGTCAATAAGCTGGTTTTGTCAGAAGACGCCTATCGATATCAAGATTCAAAATAAGAATGTGGTCGCGGCGGTGCTTCAGGGTCCGCCACAGGGGCTGTGGGTCCGGATGCCGGGGTGCAGGCTGTGAACCGCCACCATTAGCGACGGCTCCACCTCAGCCGCCGCCTGCTCATCGAGATCCGCCAGAGCGCCCCGGTAGCGGCTGGCAAGGAAGTCAGGCAGGGTGCTGAAGGACATCCGGCACCAGTGTCAGTACCGATATAACTTCCCCACAAATACCGATCCAGCTTCCCGGATGTGCCGATTCAGAATCCCCATTTGGGGGAATAGACCGGAGCGATGTCCTATAGTTCGGGTTGTTTCAACAACCTATGCCGAGAACAGCCAATGTCAATTATCGGGGAATATTTCATGATGCATAAACTACGGGAGGAAGGCCTTTCGGCACCGACATCGCGCCGCGCTCAGCGGCCGATGGGCACACTCGCGGAGAGCCCCCGCCAAGGCATCCTCGAATTTCCCGGTTTCGGGAAGCTCAATAATGTTATCGTTGCTCATAGTGGCGTACCTCTTGGTTAACTTTGTAGTCAATGTAGAAGTTAATCCGGCTACGCCGCTTTTTTCAACTCCATCTAAGACCTGTTAACACAATTTACCATGGATATGGTATACTCGGTGCCTGTTATTTTCGGCTGGAACATTGCGGAGGAGCGGGCAACTGGCACACCGTCTACACGCGCATGAACCGGTGGTCGAAGAACGGCGTCCTGGGCCTCGACAGCACCGGCATAGGGTGCATCCCGACGGTACGGGTGCGCTAAAAAAAGGTGCCCAGTGCATTGGCAAGTCCCGGGACGGAAGTTCCTGAGCCAGCTGGAGAAGCCGTCGCACCACCCGGCATTCATCATGGACCGGGCCTACGAGGACGATGAAACCCGCCAGCTGGCAGCCGATCTCGGCTTCATGCCCGTGGTGCCTCCGAAGAGCAACCGTGTTGCTCCCTGGGAATACGACCGGGAACTGTACCGGTGACGCAACGAGGTCGAACGCCTGTTCCGGCGGCTCAAGGGCTTCCACAGGGTGTTCTCGCGCTTCGACAGGCCCGACGTCATGTTCCTCGGATTCATCGTCTTCGCGCTCATCGTCGATGCACTGCGTAGCGTTAACATGCCCTAGTTTCGGATTAGCCCCATTTCACCCAGAAATCTCGATGGCTCCTTGCTCCAGTCAAAGTACAGTCTCGAATAGCTCAAATACAAATTCTTGGATGACCTAGTAACTGCTACGAAACAGTTTCGGCGCTCTTCCTGGATGGCGGAATCACCATTCCTGATAGATAAGTAGGTTGGGAACTGATCTTCGACCAAACCAATGATGAACACGTTTTCGGACTCAATGCCCTTCGCCGTATGTACCGTCTGGAGTCTGACACAGTCCTTGGGGAGAGTCTTGGCCTTTGGCGATAAGTCCATCTCCTGCAAAAACGAATGCAGACTCAGATTATCCCCATGCATATGGTGAATTTCTTTCGAGATTCGTTCCCAGCTCCCTTTGTCGTAACCGTAGTCAGGGAATGCTTCCCCAACTTCCCCCGTTTGATTGAGTGCGTCAAAAACGCTGATCGCCTCTCGTGCGAAACTCATGTAGTCCAGTGAATCACAAAGCAACGCAACCCCTTGGGCTGCGATTGGCTTGAGGGTGTTGCGTTCTGCAATTTGGGAAAAAAATGCTCGGAGCGGCACCACTCCCTCTACTTCCGCTTGTGCCAGTACATCTTCCGCAGAGAGCATTTCACCGTCGACAAGGCCTGTGGCAACGCACAACTTGTTGAGCAAAGTTCGGGATTCCGGTGCGTTGGCCAGTTTCATTGCATAATACATGACTTGGATGGGAGGACTACTAAAATCCTGGCTTTTGCTTACGATTTCCGCTTCCACTCCCGCTGAGATCATGTCGTTTTTTACCTGTACCAAAAGTTTATTACTGCGTGCAATAACGAGACAGGTCTCACGTCGATTCTTTGGAACCAGACTTATTTCGGAAATCAGTCCGTTGACTTCTTCGTTGAAGTCACCAAAGGATTTCAGCTTAACATTGCCCGGATTATCCCTCTGCGCAATACTAATTTTCTTTGTTTCAATACGATCCGAGTTGTGCGCTATGAGTCGGTTAGCCATCTCCACAACCTTTGCTGGACAACGATAGTTTTCGGGGAGCTGTACAATCTTCGGGCTATAGTCACTCTTTAGTTCTTTCAGCCGTTTCGGGTTCGCCCCATTCCACTGGAAAATGATCTGGTGATCGTCAGCTACAACAAAAAGATTCGATGCTGTCTCCGGGCATAGCAAACGAAGTACCCTATATTGGGCAAGATTCGTGTCCTGAAACTCATCTACACATACATATCGATAAACCGTGCGAACCTGCCTCGCTATGCGTGGCACCCTTTCAAGCAATTTTCGTGTGAAATAGAGCATCGAGCCGAAGTCGAGCTGGTTCTCCTTGGCCAGCCATTTCGTATAGCTTGTGAAGATATTCTGAAGTGTTCTGCACTGATCATTTTGCTTCCCCCCAAAGTATTTTGGGAGTTCAGGTGGCGTGATGCCATGCCTGAACATCGTGTCGATCTGTTTCAGCGAACTTTCAGGATCATCAACTTCGGCTTGACCTCGATCATTTAGTTCTTTTAGTATCGCTATGCGATCCATGTCGTTCGTGATCACTTCGAAGTCCGGGCGAAAATTCAATTGACTCCCATGCTGGCGTAAGATGTCCGTGCAGAAGGAATGAAAGGTACGGAGCTGTATTCTTCTTGAGTCCTCGCCTAGCAGATTGCGAAGCCGATTCTGCATTTCATTGGCCGCCTTGACGGTAAAAGTAAGTCCAAGGATACGATGACTTTCCTGTGGAGTGTTGGAGATCAGATTGGCGATACGGAGAGTTAGTACAGCCGTTTTCCCCGAGCCAGGTCCCGCTAGAACCAGTAAAGACCCTTCATCCCATTCTACGGCATGCCGTTGATTTTCGTTCAAGTCTGAAATGGTGAGGTTCATGGTGATTCTCCAGACACCATCATCAATATCTCTTCAATTTCTGTAGGAACTGTTGGCTCGCCACTTTCTTGCTTCTCACGCATCAACATTAGCGCATTGAGCGCAGCGGCTGGCTTGGACTTGCTTTTTCCTATTGTTTTACACACCTGACTCCAATAGCCATCTTCGTTAGGCTTAAGTGTAATACTGCTCCTTTGTTGTTGGCTAACAATATCTTGATATGGTGTGCCATAACCCGAGTTACAAAGCAGTACCTCCATGTTCTCGGCTTTCAGAATTCGGATATGGCAATCCTCATTTCTACCATTCAGACTTCTTTTAGCCGAATTGGCGTATCGTACGCCCTCTGGATCACCGTCCGATACCAAGAACCACCTGATGTCCAGCGCATCAGCCAGTTTTATAAACACGTTATGGCCAATCTGACTATACTCAACAATCCTTACACCTGCTTGATGTAGGTCTATTTCAAGCATTTGTGCGCATTCGGTAAAGACAGTAGAGTCTGTTTCTCCTTCGACCAAAAGCCAACATCGAGCGAACAGCAGTTCACCGCGATTGCGCCGTACGTGATGGTTGAATTTGCGCAACTCATCTTTGGTCAACAGCCCGTCCTCTATGGACTTGCATTGAGTGACGCTGTCTTTGCAACTCATCTTACGAAGCTTCGATAGATGCACCTCGGAAAGGATGTCTCCAGAGTGTGTCGCCACTATCTTCTGCCCTGGCATCCCCTCTAGTAGTTTCCAGACTGCCCGAACGGCATTAGGGTGCAGGTGAGCCTCCGGTTCTTCAATCGCTATAATCGGTTCTGAATTTTGATCGACGTTAAGTTGAAGGCGGGTTTTCAAGTAGGCGCTGAACAAAAGCAATACGGACAGGCTTTGTGTTCCCTCACCATGGCCGTGTATCGGAATTCTGGCGTTGGATGTCGTTAACAGATTCACATCAGTATACTTAAGAACTCTATACACATCGGCTGGAACAGGGTCGACGGTTACGGCATTGGCCTGACTAACAGCAACCAGCTCAGATATGCGCTTCAACTCTTCCGAGACATCTCTGAAACTGGTATGTGCGTCCACGATTTTCTGATTGACATTCTGAAGTTCATTTTCCAAATCGCGTTGCAAGGCTTCATCAATGTTCCTGTCATTCAAAAACGATGCCCAGTAGGTAGACTGGCTATGAAATTGATCTTTCGCATCACGAAGAGCAGTCTGGAAGAAGAATGGCCGAAGTCGTCTGAGTTCCCTGATCGTTACGGAGCGCCCAACAAGTTCATTATCGGCATCATCCAGGAAACTCCAGCTCTGAAGAGGTCGTCCAGCCTCCGCATCAAATTTTGCAGTAACCCGTAACTTAATCACCGAAAAGCGGTCACCGACAATAACTTCATTCAAGGCTTGCGCAATATGTTCAGACCAGGGATGATCTACAGTCTCGAGAAAGCTGATAGTGATGCTGACTGGATCGCACTTTTCAAGGCTTGTGCAACTCTCATCCCGGTAGAAGTCGTATTCGGAAAAATTACAGGTCTTGTCAGATTTCACGACATCAAGACACAAGCGCAAGGCCTCCAGAATGCTTGTTTTTCCTGTGTTGTTCTCACCAACCAGGACTGTAATGTCACGATCTAATTTGACAACTATGTTCTTAATGCCACGGAAGTTTTCGATTTTGATCTGACTGAGTCGCATATCTATCTACTCCCCCTTGTAGATCCTTGACTGAACAAGAAGAGTAGTCCGGTTTCTATTTTAGGCAATTTTCACAATTGGCATT
>JAPYNK010000049.1 GCA_028285825.1 Arenicellales bacterium
CTGCAGGTGCCCGAACACGCGGTCCGGGACGCCGTTCCTCGACCACCGGTTCATGCGCGTGTAGACGGTGTGCCCGTTGCCGAAGTGCTCCGGCAGGCCGCGCCACTTGCAGCCATGCCCGGCCACGTAGAGAATGGCGTGGGCACCTGCAGGTTCGAGAGGCCGGCATGGCCCCGCTGCCTCGGCAGCAGCGGCGCAATGCGCCCGTACTGTTCTGGTGTGAGTTCCACTTGCCTGTTCCTCCGCACTGTTCCAGCCGAAAAACACGGGCAGCAAGTGCACCACATCCATGACGAATTGTATTAACAGACCCTAGTTTGCCTCACAGGCATTCACGAATCAAGATCAAGTCATGATGTCGTGGCCAATATCACTCGAGTTTTGCAAATAGACTGGACAATCATGCCAGAACTAGATAGCGGTCTCAGGGTAATACTACGAGGTGTTGACGGAGTGTTCTCCAACGCAGAAACAATGGCATGGTCCACCTTGTGCTCAAGAACAATTTCCGACTCGGAAGAGACAGGTTACTACCATATTTAAGCTTCGGACACTCAGGATGCATCCAAATAAATCCTGACAACAAGTATTAGAAACGCTATAGGAAAAGCCACTTGCCAGGAAGCGCGCTCATCAACAATCCCAATGCACACGTAATTACAATCCACAACAGAATTATCAGCAAATCCATGTCATTATTGGAGCTACCATGATATTACGGCGACCTACGGAGATCGTCCAGCAAGACCCAACGCTTATCAATTTGTCGTTTCACATACCACTTTATCCATCCATTTAAAGATACCTTACGACCAGCTCTTCTACTGACAACGCCGATGGCAGCACCTGAAGGTGAGTCATAATACTCCCCCTCCACCCACCATCTCCCCTTGACCACCCTTCCGGTGTACTCAATACCGGAATTGCTCATCTTCAGTTCAGTGCCATCCGGTAGTTTCACTTTCCCATCCTTGGAATACCATGATTCACTCTTCCGCTCAATTATGGTTCTCCCAGGTCGGCCATCGAGGCCCAGAAGCCGCCTAAGCGCATCGTTGTCCGGCTCGTCAAACCCCTGTTTCTCGAGCACAATGAGTTGATACACGTCAAAATCAATGTCGATAGGACGCAACCCTGTTTCAGTCATGATTTCTACCCCCGCCTGCTTGAATAATGCGAGCTGGACTTCTTGGTCCGATATCCAGAAGATCGAACCGAGGTTGCCTGATGATAGGCTGTTACTAGATATCCGTCAGAAACAACAAGCACCTTACCCGCCAATCGCTCGAGATTCGCAATCTGTTTCTTCAGCATCCCGATTTCCTTTGCGGCATCCCGTTTCGTAAGCATAATACGGTCAAGACCGATCTCGGTACCATGAGCAAGAAGAAATTCAAGGTCTGACTTCCGGATGCCGCGCTGAGACATCCGGATTTCTCCATGACGGGTAATGCCAAGCGCTGTCACCTTCCCATCCCCATTGCGGATGAATTCTTATTCCAGAAACTGCCAATCAAGCCGAGAATTTCCAATAACTGATCGGGGTCGGGAGATATATCAGTGTCACGGGGCACGGGCAACAGCTCCGAAATTTTCTCATCAGCCTGCCCTAGCTTGTCTGAGAGCCACTGCTTATAGTCGGATTCACTGTTGTCCCGCTTGAAACGCATGCATTCCTTGGTCGAAGGAAAAACCGAACACATCCCTCTGGCCCAGGGAATTTTTTTCTTCGAACAGCCGTTCATCCGCAGACCCGCTGCGTGCAAGGATAATCCCACCCAAGTGGCCAAGGGCGTCGGGTAGTTTCTCTTCCATATCGCTAAAAGCCGAATCAATCTCATCGAGCCGCCTCTTGCGCCAAAGCAGACTTTGTTCGGCAATAATGACAAACAGCAGGGGGGCAAGACGCAAGACATAATGCGGATGAATGTCGTACCGCATGGCTACAAGATCCAACGCAACTCGCACGTCCTTCATGACCGGGATTTTTGTCTTCATCCAGCCAAGACTAGTGCTAATGTCGGGAGTTTCAGGATCGACATCTGGATCGGTGAGCTCTTGCCACTCGATCTGGAGGTTTTTGCATAATGGATTTCGAAGGTGAGAGCGCACGCTTCGCGATTGACCGCGCTCCCACCGGCTGACAGTATCCTTGGTGCATCCGATACGGTCCGCGAGCTGTTCCTGCGTCCACCCCTTTTGTTTGCGGGCGGCCTGAAGGACTTTCGGGTTGATTTGGTTTGTATTGGTCATTTGCATAACGCCTATTAATCATTTGAAAATTTATTATGTCTATATTTTTGATCAAGTAAATAAACATTTAATCGCTATTTGAATATTATTTGTATATATTAATGACATTTTTAATAAATATTATGTCGATTTTAGACAAAATTCGTTTATTGTCGAGATTTTTATTGCTCCTCGATCTCTAGAATGCAGGCCGATCACTCTAACGCCGAACATTCCCGGGTTTAAGATAAATCAGCATCCGTCTCCACTGTAACGATGGACTACAATTTTCCAACATCGAAAATCCCGAAAAAATTATCGGCTTTGATTACCTGAACTTGGTAAACTCATACTATCAATGATCGATGAAGATGGGCAAATTGACTGCTGCAGAACCCGGCGGTTCGATTTGCCTTTCACACATCCCAGGTTGCAATAGGCGAGCAGGAGATTCACTCAACAAATCGCTAAACCGGAATTGGCCAACTGATTACCACAACAGATACCATCCAGACAATCCAGTCAGGAAATGATCGATGCAGCAACGGGAAACCATAAACACTGATCAGGCACCAAGTGCCATAGGCACCTATTCCCAAGCTGTCAGAGTTGACAAGACCGTCTATATTTCCGGGCAAATCCCATTGGATCCCAACACCATGGAGGTGGTTGGCGAATCATTTGCAGAATCCACACATCAAACCTTCAAGAACCTTCATGCCGTCTGCACTGCCGCTGGCGGCAATCTGGAGAACATCACAAAGCTCAATATCTATGTCACCGACCTTTCTGAATTTCCGATTCTCAATGAGGTCATGTCCGAGTATTTCACTGAACCCTATCCCGCCCGTGCCGTGGTCGGCGTGGCTGCCCTGCCCAAAGATGTTCCGCTCGAAATCGAAGCGGTCATGGTTCTGGGTTAACGCCGCTTATGGGTCATGAACTGCTACTCAAGATACACATTGACCTACCGGGTAGTCACGCTGCAGAAAACCAACCAGAGATCCTGCTTCTGCTCTGGCCAACCCTGTGGGCACTCTGGCTAGCGGGCGATGGCCATCCCAACCCAACCGTCGTACTGATTATGCTTGTTGGAACCATAGTCATGCGATCGGCGGGCTGCATCATCAACGATTTCGCCGACCGCAACATCGACGGACATGTCGCAAGAACACGCGACAGGCCCCTGGCAAGCGGTGCCCTGAGCGTCACCAGGGCAATGACCCTATTTGCGGTTCTCATCCTGTTCGCTGCATGGCTGGTCATACAGCTGAACATGCTCTCGGTTGCGGTCAGCCTCTTCGCTCTGGTAGTGGCCGTGATCTACCCTTTCACCAAACGCATCACCCACCTGCCCCAACTGGTATTGGGCATCGCATTCTCAATGGGCATTCCGATTGCCTATGCCGCACTCACCGGTAGTATGCCAATAGAGTGCTGGCTTCTGTTTGCCGCAAACTTTTGCTGGATCGTCGCCTACGACACCTATTATGCAATGGCCGACCGGGACGACGATATATTGATTGGCATCAAATCAACTGCAATTTTGTTTGGCAATGCCGATCGCAGCGTGATTCTGGTCCTGCAATTGATCGCACTCATAATCCTCACCTATATCGGAATCAGCCAGACTCTGGGTTGGCACTTCTTTGTCGGCATTTTCCTGTGCATAGGGATTGTCACCTATCAGCAGGTTCTGACTCGCGAACGGATCCCCGAGAGCTGCTTCAAGGCCTTCCTGAACAATAACTGGTTCGGTGCCGTGATACAGTTCGGATTGATGCTCGGAATGATTGAACAGCCATGATCCATAAACTGCACACAGGCCTCCCCGTCAAATTCTGCAATCTCTGCGGATCCAGAACAAGAATTGGTGTACCCGAAGGAGATGACCGCGAGCGCCACATCTGTCAAACATGCGGGTATATCCAGTACCAGAATCCGAAGGTAGTGGCCGGCAGCATCATTACCCATGAAGAGCAGATACTGCTTTGCAAACGGGCCATAGAGCCACGATCCGGATACTGGACAATACCTGCCGGTTTTCTGGAAAACCACGAATCAATCCAGCAAGGGTCCATCCGTGAAACATGGGAAGAGGCCAGAGCCGGAATTACCGACATGCATCTGTACCAAATAACCAACCTCACTCGTATTGGACAAATCTACATCATCTACCGGGCCATACTTGACGATCCATTCACCTTCGCACCGGGACCTGAAAGTCTTGTCGTCGAATTATTTGACGAAGTCAGTATCCCATGGGACGACATGGCCTTCAGGGTAATCAAAACATCACTCGGGCGATTTCTAGAAGAAAGAGCAGCCGGCACCTTCACCATGTCAGTTGACACCCTGGAATGAACAGATCCGCATCATGAAAGATACAGAAATTTCCGAATCGCGCTTTTAAGAACACATTACAAATTCATGAATTATCGTAATTTGATGAACCGGAACTCCCGCTTCCATGGCGATTTATTCACAACAGAAGGAAAGGTCTGGCAGTTTTTTGAGTTACAGGTTCTGTTTGTTTCATTTTTGCAAATTTGTTCTTTATTTTGTTGTATTAATTGACTTATTCATTTTTTACTAAAAATTAAGCAGTCGACACTTTTTCGCGCAATACTCACTCTCCACGCCGTTTAACGAGATTTATCCACATAATTATCCACAGATACTGTGAGTAACCTGCAAAAATTTTCACGAACACCGACTGCCGTATTTACCCATACCCTTTATGTGCAGCTTGAAGCTCAGTCACGACATGTCCTGAGCGAGAAATTCGCATGCAGAAATCCCGATGGATTTTGATTCATGGTGTAAAATGCCATCAACAAGCAAGTCCGGATTCATCATCAGTGTCGCAGTCCCCGTCCCATTGAGGCGGACTTTCGACTATCGGTCCGAGAACGATATTGAACCCGGTTCAAGAGTCCTGCTCCCGTTTCGGAATCGTCA
>JAPYNK010000005.1 GCA_028285825.1 Arenicellales bacterium
TCATGAATTCCTGTCCGACCTCATAGGAGGACTGCTGAATGGCAGGGCCGATGGCTACCGTAATCGACTCTCGTTCGGCACCCAGTGCACACATTTTTTCGATTACCTTATCGGTGATTCCCGATAACGCGCCTTTCCATCCGGCATGCGCTGCACCGATTACCCTGTTTCTGGCATCGGCAAGCAGGACGGGGGCACAATCTGCAGCCATGACTGCCAGGGCCATGCCGGGAACTGCGGTGACCATGCCATCCCCTTCAGTATTCTCTCGACCTGTCCAGGTGTGGTCGACTGTCAAGGCAGTTTTGCCGTGAACCTGTTTCAGGCTTATCAGCCTCCCTGAACCCATCGCCTCAATAACCCGCCCATGATTCTCTGCAACCCTGAATGGGTCGTCTCCCGAAAAGCGACCACAATTCAACGAGGCATATTCATTTTGCGATACGCCTCCATTTCGGGTCGTGAAGAGATGCGAGATATTGGGCAGTGCTGCCAAGCTGGCGCTTTGGATTATTGGCAGGCTCATTGGACAAATGCGGACGATGGCCTTGAATCATGGCAGTCAGCCATTCGGCCGGATGACTTCATTTTCAGGGGAATTCGGTTTGAGCACTTGGTTATGGCGATATAGATAAATATAATAGCATCCTTGATTCTTGAAGTCTTGATGGAGAGTTGGCAGAGCGGTCGAATGCGGCGGTCTTGAAAACCGTTGACTGTAACAGGTCCGGGGGTTCGAATCCCTCACTCTCCGCCACCCTTAACCCGCAAAACGCGAGTTTTTCAATTCCCCAATCCCTGCATCACGGATTTGATATCCACCCAACGCTTAAGCGGATCGATTTCAAGCAAAACCCCCAATCCGAAACAGGGCACTCTGTATAGGTTCAGGGCCTCATGCACCATGAGCTTCAACTGCAAACCTGAAATCATCAGCTGAGGGAAACGGCAAGCCCTTTACGTAGCCGATTGTTTCCTGATTGTTCTTTCTTGCTTGATACTTGCCTGATTTTTTGCCCATGGTATCGATAATCGGGGTATTTCATTGGGAATTATATATTTAAGTAGTGTCTGCCAGAAAACCCTAAAATCGTAGCCAACCGGTTGATAAAACATGCTGTAATTGTTCAACCCTGACATGAAGATTTGCCGGGCAGGGCGATTTTCGAGTGATGATGCCCGATTATGGCGCCAAATCCCGCAATTCTGGCAAATCTTCGCTGGCCGGAGCGAACCGCCATGAGAACAGACAGGCATGCACAGATGGAAATCGGCGAGGCACGGATCGAGGACATTGAACCGGACCCGAAATCGCGGGACGACATGCCGGCCCTGCTGACGGAAGCCATGTTGCGTCCTTTGGCCCTCACATTAGGTCCTGAGATTGCGGCCCGCCAACCTGGCCCACGCGGCACATCAGGCCGCCGGTCATCCTCCTTATGTGGAATGATGCGACCTTCCCGTCTGGTGGGTCACCCGACACCGATAACACGCTGTGACTGGTCCTGATCCGGAAACCAGAACAAAGGGTGCGGTCCAAAGCCCCCCTCCCTTGCTCTAGTGTCCTGGACAAGCTAGCCGCCCAAACCAGATTGAAGGGCATGGTAGAGTCCAGCCCAAAATCCGCCCCATAAGCTGACCACAAGAACCTAGAATCTCCCGAGGTTCATGACCTTGTCCCAAACCTTGACGAAGTCTTGAACAAACTGTTCCCGGGAATCCGAACAGGCGTAATGCTCCGCGATTGCTCGAAGTTGGGGGTTTGAACCAAAGATCAGGTCAACGCGAGATGCTGTCCACTTCAGTTCGTTGTTGCTTCGGTCGCGTCCTTCAAAACGGAAGCCATCTGCAGTCGGCTCTAGCACTGCAAACGACTCAACATCTGTTTGCTCTGGTGATGCGTCCATTCGTCCTGGCTTGAATGGAACAGAAATGGATTGACCCGCTTGTTTTGCAGCTTCCTCGACTCCGGTACAGCCCCCAAGCACAATCATATCTGCCAAGGAAATACGTTTGCCGGAGGGTGCATTTGTATTGAAGTCCTGTTGGATTGCCTCAAGGGATTTCAGAGTGCTGTCAAGCTTGTCCGGCTGATTCGCTTCCCATTGATTTTGAGGTGCAAGACGAATACGCGCCCCGTTGGTACCACCGCGCATGTCGGAATTGCGATAGGTCGCCGCCGAAGCCCAAGCCGTTGAAACGAGTTCAGACATGGAAATCCCTGAATCACGGATGCTTTGCTTGATGGTCTCCACATCCTCGCCGTTAACCAGTTCATGGTCAACCGTTGGAACCGGGTCTTGCCAAATCAGCTCCTCTTCGGGAACTTCGGGGCCCAAATATCGAGACATGGGACCCATATCGCGATGAGTCAGCTTGAACCATGCGCGAGCGAAGGCATCGGCAAATTCATCGGGGTTTTCGTGAAAACGTCTTGAAATGGGCTCGTAAGCCGGATCCATGCGCATGGCCATATCAGCCGTTGTCATTATTGGTGCGTGGCGTTTGGCCGAATCATGGGCATCTGGAACCAGGTCAGACCCATCTCCGTTGCTTGGAATCCACTGATTGGCACCGGCTGGGCTTTTTGTCAACTCCCAGTCGTATCCAAACAAATTGTCAAAATAACCCATATCCCATTGTGTCGGGTTGGCAGTCCAAGCACCTTCGATACCGCTTGTGATTGCATCGCCCGCGACACCAGAACCGTGTTCGTTGGACCAGCCAAGTCCCTGTTGCTCAATGGCGGCACCTTCAGGTTC
>JAPYNK010000050.1 GCA_028285825.1 Arenicellales bacterium
GATGAATTATGAACATCAAGTTGATGCCAGTCTTCATGGTCAGGATGATGGTAAATCTTGATTCTACTGTGGCAGGCATATGGAACACTGAACATCGACAGTGAGGACGGCTTCAGGTCAAGCGTAGAGCAATATATGGCCCGCATCACGCCGGCATGGGCGAACAACAGAATCCGCTGTCCATGATAAGTCCGGATGTTTTCGTTGACCGAATTCTGGACTCGTTCCAGAAATCCGCCATAGTTCTCACCGCCATGCGGTGCCGGCTCCTCGGGATGACTGATCCATTGCTGCCACTGTCCGGGATATCGTTCACTGATCTCCTGGAAAGTCATTGCTTCCCATTCACCAAAATCCACTTCGGCAAAGTCCTGACGCTCCAGACATGGAATTCCCATTGACTTGCTGATCTCAAAGGCAAATTCAGAACACCGTTTTCGGGGGGACGTTAACACTATATCCCAGTGATGTCCCAGGTCAGTCAGCTTCCGGCATTGATTTGACAATTGCTGCCAGCCAGTTTGTGAAAGAACGGGATCGGTTACGCCACAGATTTTTCCACCCAACTCGTGCTCGCCATGACGAATTACATCCAGTTGAGTACAACTCCATTCAGACACGGTCCGATACTCCAGCTTCACCAAACGTTGCCATCTTGTTGTGCAGTTCACAGGCCGCATCAATTAGATCATACGCAACAGCGGCGCCACTGCCCTCTCCAAGACGCATGCCAAGCGAAAGCAGCGGCTCGGCCTGAAGTGCCTGCAGCACTCTGGAGTGCCCCGGTTCCTGAGAGGTATGAGCAAACAGCATCCATGCACGGGTATCGGGATTCAACTTACAGGCAACCATGGCAGCGACACTGGATATGAATCCATCGACAATAACCGTAACACCCAGCATGGAAGCGCGAATATAAAAACCAGCCAAGGCGGCAACTTCATAGCCCCCAAGTTCAGTCAGAATTCGTAACGGGTCCGACTGACTCCCAATTCGAGCCAGCGATTTTTCGATTACGGATTGTTTGTGAGAGACGCCTTGTTCATCAAGACCGGTTCCGGGGCCAGCAAGATCTGATGCTGTAGCAACTCCTAAAGCTGCGGCAAGAGCACTCGCACAGGTGGTGTTGCCAATCCCCATCTCACCGCCAATCACAATCTGACATTGTGTCAAGTATTCATCCATGACGCTTCGACCGAGCACCAAAGCTGTCAGGGTTTCTTCCATGGTCATCGCGCTTTCCTCAAGGAAATTCCTGGTGCCATAGCCAACTGGTCGATCAATGACGGGTTCTGGATAGGCATCCCGTCTTGTGGTTCCCGCATTGACAATGCACAACTGTGCTTTCGCCCTTTTCGCAAGCACACTAATGGCAGCACCACCACTCAGGAAATTCAGCACCATCTGTTCGGTGACCTCTTGAGGAAAAGCACTGATTCCCTCTTTGGCAACACCGTGGTCACCGGTGAATACCGCAATTCCAAGGGGAGAAGACTGTGGTCGAATGGCGCCTTGCATGGCAGCCAAATGAGCGGCCAGAGTCTCGAGCTTGCCGAGCGAGCCCACTGGCTTGGTAAGCGTTGCCTGTCTCTCCAGTGCAGCTTTACCAGATTTCTGGTCGGGTAGCGGTATGGAATGGGTAAACCAGTCTTTATCCTGCATTGCGTGTCTTTATCCGGTTAGGAATTCCGCACAACATCTGGGTAACTGTGTCTGCCTGTTGCGCGATATCCTGATGCAGTTTTCCGCTTTCATCAACGAATTCTCGAGCCAATGAACCGGTAGGAATCACCCCCATGCCGGTCTCATTCGACACCAACCAGAGTGCACCCTGAATATGATTCAATCCAGCAAGGAACCGCTCACGCTCATCAATCCAGCCTTGTCGGTCTTCCTGACATAGCCAGTTCGATAACCAGAGGGTCAGACAGTCAACAACTGTCGATTCGTTATTTTTTAACTTGCCGAGAATTTGTGAAAGATATAATGGCTCCTCGATGACCCTCCATTGCTCCCCACGTCGACGCTGATGCTGATCAATTCTCTCCGCCATCTCTCCATCCCCTGCTTCTGCAGTCGCGATGTAGAATGGATAATCGTTGTATTTAAGTGCGCACTCTTCAGCATAACGGCTTTTACCACTACGAGCACCGCCCACAATCAACTCGATCATGAATGCAGTGTCCTCAGAAGTTTAATTGTTCGGAGGTGATTCAACGACTTCTACCTCGGTCTTAATTTCACCACCTTTCATGAAGTTCAGCGTAAGGTCAAACTTCTGTCCCGGGGTTAGCGACTCAACAAGTCCCATCAGCATGATGTGATGCCCGCCTGGCTCCATTGTCAAGGAGCTATTGCCGGGAATTTCAAGGGAATGATGGTGATGCATTTTCATCTGCCCATGATCATGCGAAGTGGTATGTAGCTCAACACTCTTGGATACATCTGTTGTGGCATCCATCAGCATATCTGCTTCAGAGCCTTTATTCTCGATCAGCAGATAGACAGCACCATTTTTTGAAGATGGCGGTACAGCCAAACTCCATGCAGAGGAAATCGACACGTCACCTGCATAGGATCCAATGCTGAAAACAAATAGGCAAAAGCCGACTAATACACTTTTCGATTTATACATGATTTTTCCTTGCTTCTTCAAATGGAGATATGTGGCGCAATACACCACGCATGGTTGATAGGGTTTATCGCCGGAACGTTGAATCAAGAAGAAAGCTGGGACAAGACTCTAATCTCCGTATCAAGATTCAGCAAAATGACTACTTCAGAAGCTATCCAGTCTGCAAAATTATAGCGCAAATGCGGCTGGCGATCCTGCAATCCTCCTGTTTTCCAGATTGAGCAGGGAGGGCAAACCCGGTTTCGGCTTCACTCAATAAACTTGGTTGAAACCACGATCATGAGTCTCTGAATGATTGCGTAGTTGCCTTGCTGTATTGACATTTTCAGCGACCCGTGTGCCCTGCTTTTCGGTCGGTATTTTGCCGATCATTGCAAGCCAATGACTCATGCAGGTAAGGGCTGTGTTGTTAAAACGGACAATATCATCATTCTATTACAGGGTACACATGCCTACCCTGCAACTCAATAGCACTGGAAATTCAGCTCCGCATGCAAGCCTGGCACGATCATGTCTTGCACCGATTTTTGGCAAGAGCCCATCAAGTGCCAAGTCCCTCTGATTTTTATTGTTAACTGCTTTAACCCGATAAAATATCTGCACTATGCAGTAGCACCATGTCTCAACTTCAATGGCTACCCGACATCTCCATCCTTTATATCGGCTTCGCAGGCTATAAGCTTTTCCTGTAACGCTTGCCACATCACAAGCCTGAAATTTTGCGGCTGAAAATTATCCCTTGCGAATTATCTCCACCCTCTTGCCTACACCTTCAAGAATTGGTTTTACGTTGATGCTGGCACTCCGACTTCGGTCGCCATGGTGGCTGTACTGGCTATTGCATCATCCATTCAAGCAAGAAGGCCAGAAAAGATTTCATCCATATCCGGTTCGTGAAATCCCGCTTTTTTGCCTGTCTGATAAAAATGCCGGAGCTGGATTTGGTTGGGACGGTAATGGTTGCTGTTCCCCCACGCCATTGCCATCTTGGCTTTCTGATCCGGTAATTCTAGAAACGGAAAGGAGGAAGCCACATCATACAAAGGAGTGAGTCGGTATCCATCCGGCGAGAGAAATATGGAGACGTTTTTTGCATGACCATCAATGGCGGCAAGCAGCCAGTAAACGATTTGCGCCTTCATGAAAGCAGTTCGACACTCATACGGCGCGATTGCGCCGTTCAGAAACTTCAGAATATCTACAGTGCCGGGGCCGCCATCGGCTTGATATTTACGAAATGACGGAATCCCTAGTGCTTGACACATGGTCTTCCTGCGGTAGTCGATATATTGCTTCTTCATGCCGGGCACGGTCAAAACGTTCTACTACGATTACAGGCTTGTCGTCAAACAGCATAACTTCAGCCATTGTCGTATCAAGGCCCAAGTTACGGCAAAATTCTAGACAAAGCCATTCGTTCCATGGCATATCAGAAAATTCGTTGTTCAACTGACGGTGTGGGGGCGGCTTGAATATGTGAGAGGTTGGTGTTTGGCCAATCGGCAAATGCCATTGATTGTTGATGCGGAGAAAGGCGGTTTTTTCTTGCTCACCGGCAATGGAGAGGCGAAAATCCTCTTTGCCCCCCCTGCATGCCGAGGGGAGTAGTTCCGAGAGAAGCGATCCGGGAAGCTATTTCCTCGTCACCTACTAATATGGATTCCTGCTTCACCGGATTTCCGGGGTCAAGCCCTTCAGGAACAAAGCGTAGCGCTCCGACACAATCCAACCCAATGGCTGCCAAGAGGTCAAAGGTTCCGATGCCGCCAGCCTTTACACGGGCCACGATTTTTTCTCTTGTTAAGCGACTATCGGGCAATAGTCCATCGAAATATAACTGGCCACATTTTCTCCTGACCAGATGCGATCAGAGAGAGGGGTATGGACATGGAGATGGGAAATGACCTGTCAGACGAAAGCCATTCTGAAACATAGAGAAAAGACACTCTTCCGCCGGGTTCGCGGCAATACAAGCCAACCTTGCTCGTGCCAACATAGGCATCCAGCACACGTCTTTGACGTATACGGCCCACTCTAATACACCATGGGATTGAATTCAGCCTTGCGACGAGAGATGATAGCCAAGTCCATATCCAAAGCAGCCAATACCCTGATCACGGTTTCGCACCTTGCCGAAGTTACACCATTCTCAAGCTCTGATATCAATGCTTGGCGAACAGATGCCTTCCGGGCCAAGTCAATTTGCCGAAAACCCTTGTTTCTCCGCATGTTGCGGATTTTTTCACCGAGTTCTTTTCTATTTCGTACGATTGTTTTCATCATTTATACGGTTTATTGAATATTTATATAATATACTTTTTATCGTATATAGTAAATATATACGATAAAACAGATATATTGAAAATCTCTGTTCCAGACTAGAGCATGTTAACACTACACAGTGCACCGAGCGACGAGTGCGGAGACGACGAATCCGGGGAACATGACATCCAGCTTGTCGAAGCGCGGGAACACCCGGCGGAAGCCCTTGAGCCGCCGGAACAGGGGTTCGACCTCGTTGCGCCGTTGGGACAGCTCCCGGTCGTATTCCCGGGGAGCAGCACGGCTGCTCTTCGGAGGCACCACGGGGATGAA
>JAPYNK010000051.1 GCA_028285825.1 Arenicellales bacterium
TGCTTCAAGGCGTGATTCTGGCAGTCGGGTTTTCCGTGATCGGACTTCAATACGGTGTTACCCTCGGTCTAATCCTTGGCCTGTTGAACATCATACCGTTTCTCGGCACCATCTTGGGTCTTGCAATCTGTCTGCCTACTGCCTGGCTCCAGATCGACGGAGGGCTGGTACTGGCTTTACTGACTCTCGGTATCTTTGTGGTCGTGCAACTCATTGAGAGCTACATCCTGACCCCCCGCATCATGGGCAAGGCAACCGGATTGAGTCCCCTGATGATCATCGTTGGCGTGTTTTTCTGGGGTACGGCCCTAAACAGCATTCTAGGCATGATTCTTGCGATTCCCCTGACCGCATTCATTGTCGTGTTCTGGCGTCTTGCACGGGAAAGGTACATTCGAGAGTTGCTGTAGGCGAGCCGAATCCACTTTCGCAGCCAATTCCATACTGCAAGCCTGAACCGGAAAACACAATCTGTCCAAGAGGCAAGGCTCGAACGTACTACGCACTGTAATTGATTCATCCAATATACCTTATAGTTTGAGCTCTCAATGATTCTCTCTCCGGCACTGATCGCTGTGGTTCTGGTGGCGGGAACCTTGATTGGCTACGCAGGCGTCGGTGGTGTTTTGCTGGTGCCGGCACTTCACTTGATCGGGAATTTGCCGCTCCATCAAGCGATTCCTGCCGCCATGTTGAGTTATGTGATCACTGGCCTGATCGGGACATGGAACCACTCCCTGCATGGCACCCTGCCATGGCGTATGGCAATACGCCTTGGTACCGGAGCCATGTCTGGCGCATTTTTGGGGGCATGGCTACTCAGCCAAATCCCGGTGAGCATGCTCTCGCTGTTTTTTGGGCTGTTCGTTCTCGGTGCCGGGATTTCCTCGCTCACCAAACCCAAATTACCCGTCAACCCAACCTGGAAACCAGGCACAGGTACACTATTTTTGGTTGGCCTGGCTTGCGGTATCGGTTCCGCTTTCACCGGAACCGGAGGCCCTCTGCTGCTCATGCCAATTCTGGTGTTTATGGGAATGCCCACATTACACGCACTCGGCCTGGCACAGGTCATACAAATCCCGATCGCTACAATGGCTACAGCCGGCAACCTGTTGCACGGTCCAATCGATTTCAAACTGGGACTGATGCTTGCTGTACTGCTTGGCGTCGGCGCGTTTCTTGGGGGCAGAACAGCGCATCGACTCCCCGTTCCCGTCATCGAGAAAACAGTCGCGGCAATTCTGATTGCAACCGGACTGTTCCTCTGCCATCAAACACTGTTTGCTACCTGACAGTATTAATATATATATTAATTTATTGCTATCATAAAAAAATTATATATTAAATATGTTGCAACGCACAATAAATGGCGTTATGATGCATTGCACAATTCAATCAAATATCAGATATAGGTACTGAGAAATGAAAACAACCGAAATTAACAACTTCATGGCTCCGGCTATTGCATTCAACCAGCTGGTTCTGAAAAACGTTGAAACTGTCATTGGAATGCAGATCCAAAGCTTCAAGGCATACGCTGACCTGGGATTCAAAAACCTGAATGCCGGACTTGAAGTCAAGACCATTGAAGAACTCAATGTCTACGTAGAAGATCTTAAGGCAGTGGTCAAGAAAGTCAACGAGCAGGTCACCAGCGATCTGGAAGCTTTGGGCAAAATCAATGCCGAGTTCATTGAAGAAGCCCGTAAGTTGCCGAACGCCAAGAAAGTGGCTCCTGCCGTCAAGAAAGCGGCCTGACCTTAACCGATCTCCAACTTCATAACTAACCTCCTCTTGTTGGTGCCCCACCGTCCGGTTCCGGACGGTGGGTTTTTTTTTGCAGTATTTCCACTTCCGGTATCCCAAAAGCCCGGCCTAGACTCTATGGAGAATATCTTGGTCTCCGATGTGATTTGCCTGCCTACTCTTCATAAATCCCACTCTCCCAACGTAGGGTATTGAGTTCTTCAACATGGCGGGAAGCCACTTTTCCGCCCTTCACAACCAGAATTGCACACAACATTTCCAGAAGACCCGTCACCGCAGAATTACTGTGGAAAAACTGTGGGGTGTGGGTGGGTGCGTACAGTCCAAGATCGGCTTCCCTGCAAATCCTTGCTGCCGAGCTGTCGGACAAACCGATAATCCTGACCCCCTGCCCTTTGGCAAAACGCATGGTTTCCAGAACATCCGTGCGGTATGGCTGAAAGGTCATGCAAAACAGCAAATCCCCAGCTCCGGCATGCAGCATGTCATCCATTGCCAGACCGCCATGCCTTGGAATCAATATGAAATGCTCGCGAATCATGCGGGCTACATACCAAAAATTAAAGGCCAGAGGATATCCAGCCCCCAGCCCCAGGACATAAACCCGATCACTGCCCCACATCCACTCGACAGCTCGCTCAAGAGCCTGCACATCCAGAGATTGCACGGTCTGCACATGATTATTGAGAATTGATTCGGCGATTCCGGTCACGATACTGGCAGCTCCACCCTGTTTCTCGAGTTTTTGAAGATGCTTGACTCGGTATGAACTGCTTCCGAAACCACTTCTTACAAAATCACGAAACCGCTCGCGCATCTCCTCATGACCGCTGAAGCCCAGCTCACGTGCAAGACGCACGAAACAGTTTGGATGAACCCCCGCCTCCGAAGCCAGGTTACGCATGGTGCTGATACCCACTTCATGCGGATGATCAATGATGTACCGGGCCGCTATCTGTAACTTGCTCGGTAGATCATCAATCACCTCAAGCAATCGCCTGACGACGGCTTCCTGATTTGTCGGTTTTGACTTGCTACTGGACATCTGATTCGTGATTACCTTGCGCGTTTGAATATTGATTTGTGAGCCGGTTACCGATGACATTCTCATATTCGGTCGTCACTGCGGTGCCTGACATGTACAGTCCTTGTTTCCAAAACGCGTAAAGCGTATCCGATTGCGACCGTGTCGCCGCCCATGCGGGTAAGCAGTATTATGGAAAGCAAACCGGGATGGACCAGTTATTTACAGTCCGATGTTGGCAAACAGTGAAAAGCCGAGCAAAGTGCCACCGGGCCTGCATCACAAGCTCTGCAATGGCCTGCGGTAACAGTACGAAGATGGGTCCACGAACAAAGACATTTGCTTCAGGGCCAAACCTTTCTACATGCTCTCAGCCAATACGATCATTACATGCTTTTTATGGGCAAGAGGCTACAATTAATCATGTGGGTACGAAGACAAGGCTTTTTGTGCTTTAGCAAATTCTTTAGGATCGTGCGGAAATGAATCACCCTGTACAAGAAATGCATTACGCATCAGCTCTCCCAATGAATTCGGGTCAGTCGTCGTTAATGGAGCTGGAACGTTGGATTTAGTTGTGATTGTTCGACGTGAACTGTCATCTGTTGT
>JAPYNK010000052.1 GCA_028285825.1 Arenicellales bacterium
AACGAAGACTTGTTCGTCGTGATATTCAGATGGTTTTTCAGGACCCTTACTCTTCGCTAAATGGACGCATGCGGGTTGGCTCGATCGTTGCAGAACCCATCATCATCAACAAGCTCGCCAAGACCAGAACCGAGCGAGAGAGCGTTGTCCTGGATTTGCTTGATCTGGTTGGCCTTGGCCGGGACGCGGCACGAAAATACCCGCACGAGTTCTCCGGTGGACAGCGACAGCGTATCTCGATTGCCCGGGCACTTGCTACGCGGCCGAGATTCCTGATTTGTGACGAGCCGACTTCCGCACTGGATGTCTCAATTCAGGCACAAATACTGAATCTCCTGAAAGATCTGCAGGAACAGCTGAATCTGACTTACCTGTTCATTTCGCATGACATGCCGGTCATGCGTCAAATGTGCAACAGGATCGGCGTGATGAGAAGCGGTGAACTGGTTGAGGTGAGTGAAACAGAAGCCCTGTTCAATGATCCACAGCACAGCTACACCAGATCCCTGATTGAGCTGATGCCAAAATTTACAAAATAGCAGGGCTCGATTGAATGCCTCCAGGCGATCGGGAACTCTCTGAGTCTATGGATTCAGGGGCCTGGAGTGATATGACGAGACATGCTGCTTGATAATTTCGAATAGCTCGGGCCGGTTATCGCGGACTTCTTCGATTTCCAGTCCTTCAAGCGAATGCGGATATTTCAACCAGGCTTCTGTTTCATGCAGATAGTAATCGGGTTTAAACTCGACCCGACTCCTTGAGGGCTTGTAATAGGGAACGGCGATCTTGATTTCACACGGGGCATTCTGTCTGGTTTTTGATCTCAGGTAATTGATAACTTCCCGAATCGTAAAGCCTGTATCGAACACGTCATCCACGATTAGCAAGCGATCTTCATGCCGGATATTCTTGATGAGATAGCTCATGCCGTGAATACGAATTTTTACCGAGCGATCATTGATGCCGCTATACGAAGAGGTGCGAATTGAAATGTGATCTGTCTCGACATCGTGATAGGCGAGCATTTCCTGAACTGCGATTCCGATCGGCACTCCACCCCGCCAGATTGCGACCATGAAAGTCGGCTTGAAGCCGCTTTTTACAATCCGGACGCCAAGCCGAAACGAGTCTTCAAGCAGTTGTTGTGCAGAGAGATAAACTTTGTCAGCCATGGATCAAAATAGAAGGCAAGTGGTTATTGAATTCGAATAGCTAAATTGACCCGATCCGTTATGGTCAGCTCACTGGTAATACTGGAAACTGGAAAGGCTTTCCTTGATATCCGGGATGTCTCCAGAAGCAACGCTTCAAACTGATAATTCGCATGGCATCTTGTCTTGCGGGATTTTCGATAATTCGACAAGCGGGCCTGGCGACTTTTTCGAATCATGCATGCAAGAATTATCCACTTTGGCTCAGTGGAGTAGAGCAGGTGAGCGTTGAATCCAGGTCAAGGGGTATGTTACTCTGAATATATCCGTGGAAATTTGTTTTTCCGTCTCGTCCACGATCAAATGTAAATGGTCAGTGAATGATACCAGCTTTCAGAAAAATGAACCCCGCCATGGGTCTGTCGAAACCGAAACTCTGAACAATCACGAACAAACATATCCGGCTTGCAGCATCTGGTGGTGTCATCCTGTGACAGAACACGTCCTCCCCGGGGTCGGTGCCCGCCCTCCTTACTCAAATAAAGTCGCATCTTCTTGAAAAAATTAACGAAAAAATGGTTTATTGACGAAGAGACGTTAATAAATGATGCTTATCGACTGGCGGTTGCCGTATTCGAGAGCGGATTCAGGCCACGCTTTCTGATTGGCCTTTGGCGAGGCGGCTCAACAGTCGGCATTTATGTTCAGGAGTGCCTGCAATATCTGGGCGTCAAAACCGACCATATTTCAGTGAGAACCTCTTATAGGGGAATGGTCGACTACATGAAAAAATATGACACCAATACCGGGTTAGCCGCCCATGGCCTCAAATATCTGGTCGAGACCATGAATCACGACGACCCATTGCTGATTGTTGACGATGTGTTTGCTACAGGCCGCCATGTTGAAGCCCTGATGCAGCGGTTGCAGGCACGAATGAAACGCAACCTGCCGACCGATGTAAGGATTGCAACTCCGTTTTACAAGCCCGGGCAAAACCGTAGCGGACGTGAGCCTGACTACTTCCTGTACAGTACTGAAGACTGGCTCGTTCTGCCCTATGAGCTGACGGGGCTCAGCCAAGACGAGATTGCCGAGCATAAACCATGGGTGATGTCAATCCTGGACTCAGAACACGGAGGTGAGTGATGATCAGTGCTGCTCGAAGTCAATCAGCTCATGCACCGGCAACCCGAGTAGAAAGCGCCTCAAAAAATCCAGGCCAAGTTCAACTGCTCCCAATCTTGTCCAGTCTGACGAACCCGGCAATCGGGATTTCCGGTATTCGAAAAGCGTGTTTCCTGCTATACCCAGATGAATTTCGATACCCGTTTTTCCTTTTCCATCATGATATCGCTCGGTCAGGACAGCCAGGCCATAAGTTGCATTGTGCTGCTGAGATGCCAGCCTTGCCACTCGCCTTGTGACGGTTGGCTGTTCCCTATCATCATTAGGAATATCGAACAAGTCAAAAAGACCTTTCATGGTATTCGAGACAACTCCTGCTTTCAGCTGACCGCCGCCCTCAACGCAGGCATGCAGGCGACTGTTGATCAATCCGGCAGTGTGCATTTCAGCAATTGACACTGAAGTTCCTGATTCATGCAAGAGCTGGCAAATGCCCCCTTCCAGAGTTTGATCGTCTTCGGAGACAATGAAATTGGCCAAACACTCGCGAATTTCATCTTCAATCGGGTCCATCATTTCACGAATATCCTGAGATGACGCATTCGCGAAGATCTTGGTTTCAAGTTGCGGGTAATGAGACTGAAAACCCAGCTTGACACCTGATTTTTCAGCCATTTCTGCCGCCATGGCCAGCATTTTGTCAGCACGCGACTCGCCAATGCCAAAAGTGTGAAACCGCTTGATGTGGGTGTGCAGCGACACTCCTCTCAGATTCTGCAATCGTGGAATGATCTCCTGGTCCAGCATCATGTAGAGCTCCCTGGGTACCCCCGGCGTGAAAAAAAAACGAACCCCGTGAATATCCAGAGCAAATCCACAGGCCGTACCGATCGGGTTGTCAACCAATTCCGATCCTTTCGGCAAAAGAGCCTGCTTTCGGTTGTTCTCGGGCATGACCCGTCCCCTTGACTGATACCAGCTGGCGATATGGTCGAGCCAACCCTCATTCAATTCAAGTTCCACCTTGGCAACATTTGCGGCTACTTCCTGGGTCAGGTCATCCACAGTCGGGCCCAGCCCGCCATTGACAATGACCGCATCGGACGATGAAGACGCAATTTCCATTGCCCGATGGAGAGACTCCATGTGATCACCAACAACAGCTCCCCAATTTACCTCAAACCCGTATTCAACCAGACGTTTGGCAATATGACTGTAATTGGTGTTGACAGTCTTGCCAGTCAGAATCTCATCGCCAGTGCACAATATGCCAATTTTCATGAGGCCCTCATTACGTCCTTGGCGTGTTATTTCCAGGCGAACCGTGGCTGGTCATACTGGGCTACCCGGGTAGACAGTCCACGTATCACTACCTCCCTGAACTGGTAAACGATCGAAGCGGTTGGCGAATACATGCGCTGTCCCAAGGTCGGGAATTCCGAACACAGGATTGGCCGCTCTGGGTCAATGCCAGGCTCAAATATCGGAATCGCTTCGCTGTCGAGCTCTTTAAAAGGTATCCGAAAAACCAGAGCAACTTCATCCGGGCTGGGCATGAGAGTGCAAGTGCCGCCTAGCCAAACTACAATCGGGGTGATTCGAAATTGCGAGCGTGTTGGATAATCATCCAATCGACCAAGCACCTCTTCCGAATCCGCATCAATGCCCAGTTCTTCGTGCAATTCCCGCAATGCAGCTTGAACTGGAGTTTCGCCAGAATCGACTTTTCCGCCGGGCAAGGCAAATTGACCCGAATGCCGGCCCATGGTTCCCGAGCGGCGGGTCAGGAGTATTGAGGCATGACCGGGATTCTGATCATGTTCTAGCACAGCGAGTGCGACCGCCGCATGACGGAGAGAACTATCACCAATAATGCGATAATCAAACCGATTAAGTCTTTGTTCTGTCAGCAGCTTGAGCCGGGAATCCAGAACATGGCCTTGACTCATTGGCAATCCTTGTCTTCAATGGGATAGCCCTGTGATACCCACTCATCATAGCCACCTTTCATGTGTGATGACGGAATGCCCAGTTGCTTTAGTGCGCAGGCAGCAAGTGCCGAACGCCAGCCCCTGTTGCAATGAATGATCAACTCCTCGCATTGATCAAAGTAATCCCGATAATACGGACTTTCTGGGTGAATCCAGAATTCCAGCATTCCCCGTGGGATATGTTTTGAGCCCCGGATTTTTCCATCTCTCTGCAGTTCCCTGATGTCTCGAATGTCAACAAGCAATACACCAGACTGACCCATTCTTTCCGCAACCTGTTTGACCGATAGCGTGGTTACCGCCCGATCAGCCCGGCCAATCATTTCCCGAAAACCTACTGTTGGCCTGATCACATAGCACCTCTTCAAAAAAACACGATTCTGACTGGTCAAGCATCCATTGGTTCAAGCCTGGGTTCATCTCTTCCAAGTTTTTCCTTGCGCTTTACCACAAACGCCTCCAGTTCTTCCCGAATCCCGGGATCGATTGATGGCGGTTCAAACCCCTGCAAAATCTGCTGCCAGATTTCAGTGGCTCTCATGGTTGCGTCCTTGCTGCCGGAACTTTGCCAATTCTCGCTATTTTGCCAATCGCTTAAATACGGCTCGTAAAATGCATTCCTGTATCGTTCAAGCGTATGATCACTGTTGAAGAAGTGCCCTCCCGGACCTACCTGATCCATGGCTTCCAAACCGATTTCATCATCATTCACTTCAACTGCACGGAATAATCTTGACATGTGCTGGAGCATTTCACAATCCGTTACGATTTTTTCAAATGACGTGAGCAACCCGCCTTCCAGCCAGCCTGCTGAGTGGAAAATAATATTGGCATGCCCCATTACCGAGCTCCACAAAGCCATTTGAGTTTCCCATGTTGCCTGACAGTCATTCACATTGGAGGCATTGCACGCACTGCTTCGATAAGGAAGTTTATAGCGCCTTGCCAGTTGACCCGATGCCATATTGGCGATTGAGTTCTCGGGAGTGCCAAATGCTGGGGATCCCGAACGCATGTCTACATTGGTAGTAAAGGCACCATACACGACTGGAGAGCCAGGCGCAGTAAGCTGCACAAGACTAAGCCCCAATAAAGCCTCGGCATTTTGCTGAACCAGGGCTCCGGCCATAGTGGCTGGAGTCATGGCACCCATAAGCGTAAAAGGAGTGACAATAACCGGCTGGCCCAAAATCGACATCTGCATGGCTGCATAAGCCATGGAATCATCCAGCTTGCGCGGCGAATTAACATTGATGTTGGTGATCAGCGAAGGACGATCCTTCATGTCCTTGGGACAGATTCCCAATGCGATTGCAGTCATTTCTACTGCATCGCGAATACGCCCGGCACCGATGCCTATGGTAAAGCTGGGCTTATCGGTGTCAGTTAAATTAACGAGAGTTGTATCCAAATGGCGAGTATTGGGTGGCAGATCCGTTGTTGCTACACCTTGGGTGCCAATAAAGTGAATGATATTGAAGAACTGTGCCAACCTGACCACTTTTTGATAGTCTTCAAAGTTTCCGGGACGACGACCTCTCAGGCAATCATGGACATTTGGCGGTCCAGACACCAATCCAAAGTTTATTGAATTTCTGCCAATGTGGATTGAACGCTCGGAATTTCTGGGAGTAATCGTGAATTCCTCCGGGGCTTTTGAAATTGCATCCATGACCAAACCCCTGTCCATTGTGACGATTCCATCGGCATTGACGGTTGCACCTGCCTTACGGAATACTTCAAGCGCCATCTCTCCGAGTACTTCAATGCCCTGCTCTTCCAAAAGCTGCATGGAAGAATCATGGAGGTGCTCGATTTGTTCTTCGTCAAGTGGCGATACAGGAGGAAATGGTGATCTAAGATTCTCTCGCGGCAGTTGGCGAATGGATTTGCCTATCTCTGGAGCCAGTCTATTCCTGGCCCTCCGATTTCTTCTCTTGGTAACTGCTGTCATGCCAAATTCCCATGCATATGCTGTTTCCTAATGACAATTGTCGATGCAATGACTTGCATCTTGTCGGTGACCGGCAACCTTCGAACAGCTCTTTCAACGTGCTGATCAGTCGACGCCTGCCGAAGCGGCGACAGAGAAAGTGGAACCGTCCCTGTCCGATCATCTCCCGCATCAGGAGGATCCTGTCGATATGGCAGCAGCCTTTTTCTCAAAGCCTCCTGAATGTTTGGATGCCACTCGGAAGTCGACGTTCTGTCTGGACTTTTGCATTCGTAATGCGACTATCTTAGCATAGCGGAACGATACTAGACCCGCTTGTGGCCTAATTATTGCAGGAATAATCCTCGATCGATCGCCCTGCCGAATGGAACAGGCCTTAAGGTAAAACTCGATATCCGTCACGAGACTTGATGAAACAATTCGGCACCGATAGGCTGCGAGTATTTGCAGAAGATCATTATAACGTCAGGCCCTCGTTCATCATTCAGATACATGCAAGGCGTTATAATCATTGATGCTGCCACACCAAGTTGATCGCAGCAATCAAACGCCTATCGAACCGAACAATCCTTCCGTCTACCAGCTCATGGGAATAATCAACCTGGCAAAACGCATTCATGATCACACTTACAAGCTGGATCCGATTGCCCGCAGCTTGCTTGATACCGATATCTACAAGCTGTTGATGTTGCAAACCATATGGAAGGAATTTCGAGATGTGCCGGTTACATTTTCATTGATTAACCGCAACCATGCCGTGCGTCTGGCAGATCAAATTGATATTGGCGAACTGCGAGAGCAGCTGGATCATGCGAGAACCATTCGTCTCTCCAAACGAGAGCGGATTTGGCTGGTCGGAAATACGTTCTACGGCAAGGAGAGATTGTTCAGTCCTGAGTTCATTGACTGGCTTAGCGGCTATCAATATCCGGAATATGACCTTAAAGTTCGCGACGGTCAATTCATGATTGATTTCGAAGGTACGTGGTCTGAAGTGACACTCTGGGAAATGCCCGTGCTTTCCATAATCAGCGAGCTGCGCTCACGGTGTGCACTCAGAAATGTAGGGCGTTTTGAAATTGATGTAATCTATGCTAGGGCAAAAGCCAAATTATGGGAAAAGGTTGAACGCCTCAACCTTCTCCCCAACCTGAAAATCGCAGACTTTGGAACCCGTCGGCGACATGGCTTTCTCTGGCAGGACTGGTGCGTAGAAGCCCTTAAGGAAGGATTGGGAGACAAGTTCACTGGAACCAGCAATATCCTGCTGGCGATGAATCATGATCTTGAGGCAATCGGCACGAATGCACACGAGCTGCCAATGGTGATGGCGACACTGGCCAACCCCTGCCACCGGTGCCGAGGAACTGATCAAATGGTGGACTTCCATAGGTGAAGACCCAACCCGGAAGATGATCATTTTTTCTGATGGACTGGATATTGACGAAATTGAAAACCTCTATCACCAGTTTGACCAGCGCTCGCGAATTGCCTTTGGGTGGGGCACCAACCTGACCAACGACTTCAATGGATGCTCTCCAACCCCCAATCCCGGCCTGAAAATGACATCGCTCATCTGCAAGGTCACCAAGGCAAATGGCAAAAGCGCCGTGAAACTGTCCGACAATCTGGAAAAGGCAACAGGACCCCAGGGAGAAATCAAGCGTTACTTGCGTATTTTCGGTGCAGACCAGCTGTCCCGCAAGGCGGTCACCGTATAATCCACACTTACTTCTTAACTGTTGAAAAATTTGGCGATACTTCAGCAGTCAATTTCCACTGACTTGATTTTTTCATCTGCCCAGTGGCGAGACTGGAGCTGATTGACAAAATCAAGCGGTACTGCGGCATCCAGCCAGTACAGTGGTCCTACGGTCTCGTAATTTAGCTCCAGTTCTGCTTGAATGCCGATCTCCTGCAAGTCAGTCAAGTATTTATTAGCCAATTCTTGCTGATGGAAATATCCAAAAGATATGCGGGGACCTGTCTCGGAATCCCTGTAGACATAGTACTCTAGCTCCCGATTCATCTCCCTGAATTGGAGTTGCTTGACTTTGAGTTCCGAAACGTAGCGATCCAGAGATTCTTCATGTAAAAATGGCCCGGCATATATACGAATCGCTTTTACCTCTCGGCTATTGCCCGTAATCGTTTCCGCCGCAATTTCATTTTCCATCATCCAGGCCGAAGCCTGCTCAATGGATTGCTCGCTACTGAACGGACCAACCCTAAAACAGATTGTAGAAAGTTGCTGTTCCTTGTACATTCTTTCCGGCTTCTGAGTCTCGGCATCGTCAACAACAGGCAAAATAGCAAAATCGCTTGGCCTTGATGTGGGAGGTTCCGAAGACAAGCCACGCGTCACAACGTTGCTTGCATTCCCATTTCCCAGAACATCGGCATTTTCATCCGATGCTGGCCGTGTTGCGCTAGGAGCTGAGATTAGCGACGGGACATTTTCAACCTCGTCTAGCAGGAGCATAGCCTGTTCATTCACGCCCAAAGGTTGGGCGATGCTTACTTTTTCAGCTGGATCGGTTTGATTGCCTAGCGACAAAAACACACCGACGTTAATTATCAGCAATCCGATTGCAATCCACTTTAACAATCGTGGTCCCTCGAAACAATATATAACCCAATTAGAACCAGGGCAGGCAACTCCTTGATCCTGAATTTTGAGAAGTGGTTAATGAGCGGGCCATCTCCGCCGGTTATGACGGCTACCAGTTTCTTGCCCACCTCCTTTCTGTATCGGGCAATCGCTTTCTCAATGGACGCCACTGCTGTATGCAAAGCACCATTGACAATCGAAGAACGGGTGTCTTGATTTTGGAGAGTGAAGTGTTCCAGGCCTTTGATGTCAGGGTTCACCGCAGGCAAACCGGCTTTCTGGCTCAATGATTCCATGATGGTCATAAATCCGGGAACAATCATTCCGCCTTGGAATAATCCAGTGATGTCAATATAGTCAATGGTGATGGCCGTTCCAGCGTCAATAACCAACAGGGGTCGGTCAGGAATCAAGTATCTGGCCGCAACCATGGCCAACCAGCGGTCAACGCCAAGTTGACCAGGGTCAAGGTATCCGTTTTTTATTCCATGCTGAATATCCCGAGAATCCACGAAATTCGAGTGGATGCCCCATTGCCCCAGAAACACCTTTTGAATATGACCTGAAACATGCGCCTGCCCAGTACATGAAATCCAGGCTGAGCCTGGTTCTGGTACGGCGCGAAATTCCCGAGCAATTTTTGACGGTGCAATACCGCCTGCGAAGTCTATCACATGGCATAGGCTCTGCTGTTGTGCTGGTGTATGCTTTTTTGACAGCAGCTTCTGAATATCAGTGCTCTTCGCCCATTTAACACGGCGGTTTCCAATATCCAGAAGTACATCCATCGGCCTTAATCTGCCTTGAGAGTCTTGCGTCGCAGTGAAACATTTCCGGAATGAATGGTCTGAATGCCGTCATCGGTTTCAATACGAAGCGCTCCTGATTCATCTACCCCGCGTTCAATTCCGAAAACAACATCTTGACCCATCCGAACCTCTGCCAGGCACCCTCCAAATTCATCAAGTGAATTCCAGTAGTCCACATAACCCGTAAATCCAGTTGTCAGGCAATCCGTGATCATTTCACCCATATTTCGCAATATCCCCAACAACAACTCATCGGCATCGCATTGAACGCCGATCGATGTGATATCCGTGCAGGGTTGCCCTATATCAAGCATTGACGACTCATCGAGCCGGTAGTTCAAGCCTAGACCAATGACCATCCTGCTTCCGGTTTTTTCAACCAGAATGCCGCCTAGTTTCCTTGCTTCGAAAAGGATGTCATTTGGCCATTTGAGCCGAACCCCGTCTATACCCAGTTCATCCAGGGATCTGATCACCGCCAGACCAGCCACCAGTGAAACTCCTGTGCATTGGGCGATTCCCGCTTCCCAGCCCATGGACATTAAAATGGAACCGCCCTTCCCATCTGTCCATTTCCGCCCTTGCCGCCCCTTACCGGCAATCTGGTGATTGGTGATACAGCAGAGGCCGTCAATGTCCGTTTGTCTGAGCATCCAGCTATTGGTTGAATCCACTTCATCAAGGAAAACCATGCGCTCGGCTGTAAATTTGCCATCCTTCGGCAACATGCCTGCTATTTTTCGGAAGTTGTATTCCATGGAATAGATGCCATATCCTGCTTGGGATAATCACTACACGCGAAATAATCAGTGATTTTGCCCGGTTCGGGACAATCGAGTTCAGTGCGTGGTCTCAGAAAATGTATTTTATATAGTGCCAAGATTGTATAATTGAAAATCAGATACCATTGTAATATCTCTCCCTGAATAATTATTTTAAAGAAATGATCAAGCGAAACCCTACACGAGAAGTCCAGATCGGACGAATTGCCATAGGCAATGGAAATCCCATTGCCGTGCAGAGCATGTGTGCTACTCCGACACGAGATCTCGATTCGACATTAAAGCAACTCAAACTTCTCGAAAAAGCCGGGGCCGATGTTATTCGTATTGCCGCTGACAACAAGAAAGATGCAAAGGCATTGATTGAGATACGACAGCAAACCGATGCTGTGCTCAGCGTAGATCTCCAGGAGAACTATCGGCTGGCTGAGATCATCGCGCCTCATGTCGAGAAAATTCGCTACAACCCGGGGCATCTCTATCATCATGAGAGAAGCAAGCCCTGGCAGGACAAGGTCAGCTACCTTGCCGATATTGCAGTAAAACACGACTGTGCAATGCGGGTCGGCGTAAATGCCGGTTCAGTAGACCCTGACCAAGTCGCAAAATACCCCAAGGAAGATTCAATATCGCCGATGATTGACAGTGCTCTTGCACACACTGAATGGCTGGACCATATCGGATTCACTCGATACTGTGTTTCTCTGAAAGACTCCGATCCGGAAAAAACCGTCAGTGCTTACCTGAGGTTTGCTGAACAGCGACCGGAAATTCCGTTGCATATCGGGGTTACTGAGGCAGGCATGCCACCTGAAGGCATTGAGAAAACACGGATTGCCTTTGAGCAAATTATCGGAAAAGGCATTGGAGATACCGTTCGGGTTTCCCTGACCCTGCCTCATGCAGAAAAGCATCTGGAGATCGAAGCAGGTCGACAGATCCTCAAGGATATTTCCGAAGGGCGAGTCAGAACGGTTGTCCACTTTAACCGGGACAAGTTGAACCTGATAAGCTGTCCCAGTTGTTCAAGAGTCGAAAATGAAGCATTTATCGATCTTGCACGCAAGGTCAAGGATCGCACCAAGTACGCGGAAGATCATGCCATCACCATTGCCGTCATGGGATGTCGGGTCAATGGTCCGGGAGAGACCGATGATGCAGATCTCGGGCTATGGTGTGGACCGAACTACGTGAACCTGAAACGGCACGGGGAAAAGGTCGGTGCATTCACCTATGATGATATTCTCGACCAGCTCGACCGGGAACTCGAAGCCATGATCAGCTAAATTCGGGTTGTTTCCACACCATCCCGATTGACCAGGAAAGATCAACCGTCTGTCTCAATATATATCCATTCGTTTGCATGACATAACCGGCCGGACGAAACAACTACCCCTTTTCGGACAACATATCCGGGTGAATGCAAATTGTTGCAAATAGTCAAAATCGCAAGGAGAGCAGGGACGGCAAAACAGAATTAGAGATAATTCACTTCCCGACCTGTTTTGTTCTCCCTGAAATATTTGTGAATTCGATTCTCAGTCAGCCATGGTAAAACAATATTTTTTCAGATGCTGCCAACACCAGCATATCTGTCATAAATTGCACAATAGGAATTTTCCGAAGCCGACAAACCTGCCGTGAAACTACCAGGTTTTGGGCTTGGAAATGCTTGTTCCCGGAATCAAAACGGGGAATTGGCTTCTCTTCAGTACCCCTGTCCGAATACGGCGCTGAAAATCGGCATGCCTCACCAATAGCTGAGAAGGATGCCGATTTCCCGGAGTTACGAGACCCAGCTTCTTTGAGGTTTGCCTTTTGACAAGATTCATGGACTCGGAAATATCGCTATCGTTAGTGACAATAACTGCACAATCGTATAGATCCAGCCAGGCATCATTCAAAAGATGTACTGCGAAATTTACGTCCGACCCCTTCTCTTCTGTCCTCAGCACCTCAACAAAGAGATATGGTTGAAAGTAGTGCGCGGGGTGGAAGGGGGTTGAAAAAAGCGGCGTAGCCGGATAGCTATTACATATCCAACAAAGTTAACCATGAGGTA
>JAPYNK010000053.1 GCA_028285825.1 Arenicellales bacterium
CCCTTGAGATCTTCAAGGCTGCGGATTGGATCCTTGGTAGCAAAGTGGCAAGGATCCCAGGCTCCCGCACTGATATGCTTCACGCCCACTGCCGAATATTGCTCGTCCCAGATTTCGTTCAGGCCGTACTGGTTGAACAGAACCGGTACATCCAAAGAATACCGCGAAGCAAATGGGAAATAGCCGCCAAATACTGTTACATCGGTTGGTGATGCCATGGAGTCATCGTCCGATTGAACGGCATCAATGGTACCGCTTTGCATGGCTCTGAAGAGCTCGCCTGTCGGAACCAGCTGGTCGGAGTACGATAATTCAATCTGCATTCGGTCCCCTGCAATCTTGTTGAACATCTCAATGGCTGGGTCGATGACATGAGCGGCCAATGCTGGACCGGCATAGGTCTGCATTCGCCATACGATCTTGTTTTGTGCGATCGCGGGTGCCACAAGCGGTGCAGCAACGGCACCTGTAGCAGCGGTCTTAAGGAACTTGCGTCTTGATGTGTTTGGAGTTTGGTTTGATGTCTTTTTCATATCTGTCTTTCTCTGTTGTTATTCATTGAATCTGTTTTTTTGTTTTGTGGTTATGCTTGTTTATATTGTAAAGTATGCCTCGAGTACGATTGGTTTTGTTCTTTTATTTGCTGGCTACTTTCCGTACACGTGGTTGGGTAGCCAAAGTGCCAGTTCTGGGAAAATCATGATTATTGCCAAGGCAAGAACCATCACGCCGACAAAGGGAAGAATTGATCTATAAATATGATTCAGCGTTATCTCAGGCGGGGCCATGGAGCGCATGAGGAAAAGATTGTATCCAAACGGCGGCGTCATGTACGCGATCTGGGTGGTGATGGTGTAAAGCACCCCGTACCAGATCAGGTCGAATCCCAAGGCTCCGACAAGCGGTACATAAAGAGGTGCCACGATAACCAGCATAGCTGTATCGTCGAGGAATGTACCCATCAGGATGAAACTCAACTGCATCAAGATCAGAATCATCCATGGAGAAAGTTCAAGTCTTTCGGTAAAGAGACTGTCAATGGCCTTTACCGCACCTAGTCCGTCAAATACGGCACCGAAGCCCAATGCAGCAAGAATAATCCACATGAACATGCAGGAAATCCCCAGAGTTTGCCTGGTGCAGCGATGCAAAATGGACCAACTCATGCGCCGCTTGAGTATTGAAGCCAGCAATGCTGTCAGTGCCCCAATGGCTGAGCTTTCTACCAGAGACGTCCATCCATTGACGAACGGCACCATCATCGCGGCAAAGATTGCCAACGGGAGAATGCCGGCTCCAAGCAGACGTAGTTTTTCCTGCGCTGTCACGACGTCAAGATCATCTGCTACCGGTCCTAGCCTGGGATTGATTCGGCATCGAATCCAGATATAGATGATGAACATTGCTGCCATCAGCAACCCGGGGATGATGCCAGCAAGCCAAAGTTGACCAACCGGCTGACGTGCAATCATGGCATAAAGCACCAGTACCACGGATGGCGGCACCAGGATTCCCAGGGACGAGCCTGCCTGGATTACCCCCGTGACCATGATCTTGTCATAGCCGCGGCGCAGCAGCTCGGGTAGCGCGATTGTCGCGCCAATGGCCATTCCCGCAACACTTAGCCCATTCATGGCCGAGATTAATACCATTAGTCCAATCGTACCCATGGCGAGTCCGCCATTTATCCTGCCGAACCAGACATGAAACATGCGATACAGGTCATCGGCCAACCGACTCTCCGACAGCACGTATCCCATGAAAATAAACATTGGCAGGGTCAGTAGCGGATACCACTTCATGAGCTTCATTGCCGCCGAGAAGGGGATGTTGTGTCCGCTAGTTCCCCAGAGTGCGATTGCGGCAATAGCGGCTATGGCCCCGATCGCACCAAACACCCGCTGACCGGTGAAAAGCATCAGCATCATGGATGCGAACATGAAAAGTGCAATATGTTCCTGACTCATGGTTTCGGTTCCGGAATTTGCATTCCGAGAGCGCGTGCCAGATCCTTGACAAGTTCGGATAGGGCCTGCAGGAGAATCAGTAAAAGACCCACGATCATGATTAGCTTGATTGGCCATATGTAGGGTCGCCATGCGGTCGAGGAACGTTCCAGTCGCCCGATTTCTTCGGAACCTGTGACCAGGCCCGTAAAGAATTCGACAGGTGCCTTACCCCAGTAACCGAGCGAATAGGCGGTAGAGCCCAGAGCTCCGTAGATCAGGACACAAAGATAAAAGACAAGAAACAGAACGGTTATGCAGTCAATGAAGGCTTTGCGCCGTAACGTCCAGTTACCGTAAAAGAGGTCCATGCGAACATTCGATCCAATCAGGATCGAATAGGCACCGCCCAGCATATAGTAGGTGACCATCGTAAACTGCGCCATTTCCAGGGTCCACAGGGACGGAGTGAGAAATGTCTTGGAAAACGAGGACCACAGCAGGATTCCCATCAGGATGAATATGCTGTACATCACGAACAGGCCAATCCGGTTGCTGATTCTGTCAACAGCACGTGCAAAGGCAAGAAGCACTTTCATTACCGCACTCGCTCCGGATTGAAAGTCGCTCGAGGCGGCTCCTGCCCATCTAGCCGGATCGCAAAGCTGTCTATTCCCTGCCGAAGCTGGACAGGGACTGGATTATTGCAAATTTCCGTCATAACATTGAGAATACCCCTTGTTACAGCATGCAAGCCAAATCAACATGCCTTGCATCGCTTGCAGGATAAGGGCTATTGAGGCATGTGCGATACTTTTTTGGCTCTGGTTAGCAGAAAGTTTGGTAAATCTGTCATTCATGACTGTTCAGTATAACAATCTCCAATCTTTGCTGCTCCGGGAATTGCCTGTTTTCCCGAGTGTTCGGATATGTCGAAAGCAAACCTGAAAAACCTGTTTCATCCCGGCGATGGAAGAATCCC
>JAPYNK010000054.1 GCA_028285825.1 Arenicellales bacterium
TAGTGAAATCATGAAGATAGCGACTTGGAGTGAGCAGCGGTGCTCGTTTTTTCACTACAGGGACAAGGACAAGAATGAAGTTGATTTCGTAATTGGAAACCAAAATGGGGAAATTGTTGGAATCGAGGTGAAGTCATCAGCAACGGTTTCTCCAAAAGATTTTTCTGGGTTGAAAAAGCTTCAAGAAGCGTGCGGCACCAAATTCATTCAGGGGTTGGTGTTGTTTGATCATGATCAGGCCACCCCCATTCCATACCGGGAGAGCTTTTACGCTGCTCCCATCTCCATTTTGTGGGATGCATCATCCGTACCATGAATGAGGGTCATTCAATCCATGTTGCCTCAGGTTATTGGTCAATCTGAAAAATCTCACCGTGCTCCGGATGTTGAACAAGTGGCATATCGAATTGATCGATCCAGGTTTGGTTCTGACTCTGACAGATTAGGACATATACTATCAACGAGACTTTCCAACCGCTTTATCCCATCATGCACATAACCATTACCGACCCGATAAGATGACTCTTGCAGAACTTCATGACAAGTGGGAATTCTGGGTTGACCGGGGCGGCACCTTCACCGATATCGTTGCACTTCAGCCAGATGGGAAGATGCTCACTCACAAGCTTCTCTCTGAAAGCCCGGGGTATCGTGATGCGGCGATCCAGGGTATTCGGGATATTCTGAAAATTCCAGCCGGGGACAGCTTGCCTATTGAGAAAATTGCTGCGGTAAAGATGGGCACAACAGTCGCCACCAATGCCCTACTGGAAAGAACCGGGGAGCCGGCCCTGCTGGTGACCACCCGCGGCTTTAGAGACCAGCTCAGGATTGGTTATCAGACCCGCCCTGATCTGTTCGCACTCAATGTCCAGTTGCCCGAAATGCTGCACTGCGATGTTCTGGAAGTAGATGAACGTCTCGATGCGCATGGGAATGTCATCAAGCCTCTTGATTGCGAAGGGGCTCGTCTGGGGCTTGAACGATACTACCGTGAGGGCATTCGCTCGGTGGCGATCGTACTTATGCATGGCTATCGATATACGATGCACGAGGACTCGCTCAAGACTATCGCCAAGGCGATTGGATACTCACAAATCTCGGTCAGTAACCGCGTCAGTCCACTAATGAAATATGTGCCGCGCGGCGATACAACCGTAGTCGATGCATACCTTTCACCGGTTATTCGCAAGTATGTGGCGGAAGTAGCCGCTCAGTTGGGCGGGACCGATACACAAACCGGTCAACTCAAGCTGATGCGTTCGAACGGCGGTCTGGCAGATGCTCGTTTCTTTTACGGCAAGGACGCAATTCTGTCAGGCCCGGCTGGGGGCGTGGTTGGCATGGCCCGGGTCAGTGAGGCCGCTGGATTCCATGAGGTGATCGGGTTCGATATGGGAGGAACCTCAACCGATGTCAGCCACTATAACGGTGAGTTTGAAAAATCCTACGAAACCGAGGTTGCAGGCGTCAGACTCAGAGCTCCAATGATGATGATTCATACCGTTGCAGCCGGAGGTGGGTCTATCCTGCATTTTGACGGTGCCCGCTACCGTGTGGGCCCGGATTCGGCAGGTGCCAACCCCGGGCCAGCCTGCTACCGAAACGGTGGGCCGCTGACCATTACAGACTGCAATGTCATGACCGGAAAATTACAGCCCGACATGTTTCCATGCGTGTTCGGCGAGACGGGTGGCCAGCCGATTGATGCGAGTCAGGTACGCATCAAGTTTGCCGAACTTGCCGAAACGATCCGGCAGCAAACCGGCGATGACCGATCACCCGAAGAAGTGGCCTCGGGCTTTCTTGCAGTAGCTGTGGGCAACATGAGCAATGCCATCAAGAAAATCTCGGTTCAACGGGGCCATGATGTCACCCGCTATACGCTTTGTTGTTTTGGTGGGGCTGGCGGTCAACATGCCTGCATGGTTGCCGATGCACTGGGCATGAGCAAGATTCTGGTGCATGAATTCTCGGGCATCCTGTCGGCCTATGGCATGGGACTGGCAGACACGGTCGTAGACCGTCAGCAAGCCATTGAGTTAATGCTGACAAGACAGCTCGTGCAGGAACTCGAAGGCATAGCCGATACTCTCAGGAATGAGTGCGATAAATTGCTTGCCAGGCAAATTTCTCAAACCCACATGCAAAAAATGGACCACAGAATTCTACTGCATGTGCGCTATGAAGGGTCCGATACCTCTTTTCCCGTTCTGCTCGCATCGGTTGAGCAGATACAGATTCAGTTTGAGAAAGTTCATCGGATGCGTTTCGGATTTGTCTCACCGGATAAAAACCTGATTGTCGAGTCAATCCAGGTCGAAGCCATTAACAGAGCCCGTTCGGCTGTAGTCAGCCCGAACAGGGAACAATCTACTGCACAGACACAAACAGCAAAATCCATTGCCGAAAGATCCTGTTACATGGATGGGGAGTGGCATCAAACACCGTTTTTTCAGCGTGAAGCCTTGTCTCCGGGATGCCGGATTCAGGGACCATCGGTGATTCTTGATTCGACCGGAACGCTCGTTGTCGAACCCGGGTGGCGGGCGGCATTCGATGAATATGCAAATCTCGTGATTGAAAGACATGTCCCTCGCAAGGAAACGGTCGCAATTGGGACCGATGTCGACCCGGTCATGCTTGAAGTGTTCAATAATCTGTTCATGTCTATTGCTGAGCAGATGGGTTCGGTACTGGAGAACACTGCGGTTTCGGTCAATATCAAGGAGCGACTGGATTTCTCCTGTGCAATCTTCGACCCTGACGGACATCTGGTCGCGAATGCCCCCCATATGCCGGTTCATCTGGGCTCCATGTCCGAGAGCATCAAAACCGTGATTCGCGAACGCTCGGGTCACATGCAGCAGGGGGATGCCTACATCCTGAATGCGCCATACAACGGCGGCACTCATTTGCCCGATGTTACGATCATTCGTCCGGTATTTCTGGAACAGGGGGAATTGCTGTTCTTTACTGCATCACGCGGACATCATGCGGACATCGGAGGCAAGTCACCGGGCTCTGCCCCTGCTGACTCAACCCGTATCGAGGAAGAAGGCGTGGTGATTGACAATGAAAAGCTGGTCGAGAATGGCCAGTTCATGGAGCAGTCGATACGCAGTCTCCTGTCTAGTGGTTCCTGGCCAGCCCGTAATCCGGATATGAATATTGCAGATTTCAAGGCACAGCTTGCGGCCTGTGAGAAGGGGGCGCAGGAGTTGCTGGACATGATTGACTGGTACGGAGCAAGAACCGTACATGCCTACATGAAACATGTCCAGGACAATGCTGAAGAATCTGTACGGAGGGTGCTGGATGTCCTGAATGACGGACAATTTATCTATTCCATGGATGATGGTCACCGGATTTCAGTCAAGATTGCAGTTGACCATTCGGCTCGCAGGGCCGTCATTGACTTCACGGGAACTAGCGATCAGCATCCGGGAAATTTCAATGCGCCTACGGCAGTTGTCCGTGCTGTCTCAAGCCTCTTGACATCATTATCCCCGAGGACTCGATGATCAGTCCCAGCTACCCTGCAGCAGTCATTGCCGGCAATGTAGAGACTTCTCAGTATCTGGTTGATGCCTTGTTTGGTGCATTGGGTACTGTTGCCGCATCTCAGGGCACCATGAATAACTTCATCTGGGGAAACGATCGAGTACAGTATTATGAAACAATCTGCGGTGGTACAGGTGCAGGTGCAAGTCATCACGGTACCGATGCAGTACATACCCACATGACGAATTCGCGCCTTACCGACCCGGAAGTTCTCGAATGGCGATTTCCCGTGCGTGTCGAATCTTTTGAAATTCGCCAGGGTTCGGGTGGGCGAGGACGATTTAATGGTGGCGATGGCGTGATACGTAAAATCCGTTTCGAGGAAGCGGTATCCGCCAATGTCATTTCAGGGCATCGCCAGGTTCCCCCCTATGGGCTTGCAGGCGGAGAGCCTGCACAAGTCGGCTTCAATCGTGTTGAACATGCCGACTCCCGTATAACCGAGTTGGCAGGCAGTGACTCGATTGATCTTGAAGCGGGTGATGTTTTCGTGATCGAAACCCCCGGAGGCGGGGGATTCGGAACACCGCCATGAAAAGGTTGCAGGGCAAGTGACTCCGGGTCCCGATGTTTCGTACTGAATGTATCGAAAACCCGGTTCCGCCTTCATCCATGGTTCATCTTCAATTCGCGGAAGGCGTGATAATATCGGCGTCCGTTATGCTAAGCGGATTTATTGAATTTCCGTCATCCTGAAAATCGCTATGCAGCCCCGGGCTTGCATGCAAGAAGGCACCTGGGAAACATTCAGCATGAAAATGAGGCAGGTTCGAATTCGCAGATCAACAGCGCCACTTCAAAAGAGTTTCCGATGGGCATCTTTCGCGATTCATCCCGCATCAATGATGGGGGATCGGAGATGGCTTGAGGAGGAAGCGCACAGCTTACGGCATATCTATTGCCGCAAGCCGAAAAAGATACCGGTTACGAGTTCCAGACCATAGCAGCAGGGACCGGCAAGGCATTGCAGATTGGCAGGGCAGGCGATGTTGATGTCGTTTTGGTCCATGCGAAGAGTGCCGAACTCGAATTCGTTGAACAGGGCTATGGCGTTGATCGAACGGAGTTCATGTACAACGATTTCGTGATTGTCGGGCCCGGGGTAGTCAAGGGGGGTATTGATTTCAGCGGGGTTTCATCCGTTGTCGAGGTATTGCGGAAAATCCGCGAAAATGGCGCTTTGTTTATTTCCCGTGGCGATGATTCCGGTACCCACAAGAAGGAGTTGCAAATCTGGGGTTTGACAGGATCCCTTCCCGAAGGGAACTGGTACCGGGAAGTAGGCCAGGGCATGGGCAAGACGCTGCAAATTGCCGGAGAGCTTGGTGCTTATACCCTAACCGACCGGGGCACCTGGTTATTCACTCAAGAGCGGTCGCCGCTTGAGATTGGGTTTGAAGGGGATCCGAAACTGTTTAATCAGTACAGTGTCATGGCAGTCAATCCTGAACGTCATGATATCAATTATCAGGGCGCAACAGCATTGATTGACTGGCTGTCGGGAGATAAGGGCCAGCGCATGATCAATGCATTCCGGATTGACGGAGAGCAGTTATTCAACGCAAATGCCGGCAACTAGACTAGCTCGGTATTTCGGGTTTTGGGTTCGGGCCCGGAGGCTTTAACGGCATCTCGTCAATATCGTCCAGCTCCAGCGTTTGCTCGAGTTGTTCCCGAGAATGCAGGGCAACCGAAATCAGTTCTTTTTCCTGATCCCGGCTATCGACTTGCCGCATGAGCTTTTCGATATCCCGTTCTACGTAAGCATTGGCCATACGGTCTATGTGATCTTTGGGAAATCCGAGATGACTCAGGATTTGCTTGCCCATCTCGACCGATGAATGGAATGTATCCCGGGTTACTTCCTTGACATTCATGCTCAATAAATCAATGGCATGATCCCGGTCGCTGGCTCTCGCGATGATGCGCAAATCCGGGTATGCATTCTGAATCAGTTCGACCGCCTGGTTGGTTATTGCCGCATTGTTCATGGTCAAGATGATCATTTCGGACTGATCGGCATTCACGGCACCGAGTACATCATGCTTGAACAGGTCCCCATAGTAGGTTTTGTATCCGAAACGCCGAACGCGCTCAATGTGGTCGGGATCATTTTCAATCACGATCGGTTCGATGCCGTTGACATGCAGCATGCGCCCGATAATCTGTCCAACCCGTCCGAAGCCGACTAGAATCACGCGGCTTTCATGGTCAATTTCGTCCATTTCCAGATTGTGTTCAGCAGACTTCTGATAGCGGGGCTCGATCAGCTTGTCATTCAATACCACAAGCATTGGCGTCATCATCATGGTCAGGGTCACAACCAGAATCAGTTTGGAAGACAAGTCGGGTTCCAGCGCACCCGAAGTAGACGCAAAGGCAAGCAGTACAAACGCAAACTCACCGCCTTGAGAGAACAGGAAGGAAAACAGCGGGCGTTCGCTGACGTCCAGCCTTGTCAATGCGGCAAGCAGATACAGAACGGCTGCCTTGATGACCAATATGCCAAAAGCGGCAGTGACGATCAGTATCGGATTGTCGAACAACAGCCCGAAGTCCATGTTCATCCCGACGGATATGAAAAACAGTCCGAGCAACAGTCCCTTGAAGGGTTGAATATCCGACTTGAGGGCATGCCGGTATTCCGAGTCAGCCAGAATGACACCGGCCAGAAATGCCCCCAGCGCCAGTGAGAGACCCAGTTCATACATGATGGTAGAAAGCCCCAGAATCAGGAGAAGCGACAAGGCGGTGAATATTTCAGGCAGACGTGTGGATGCCACAAACCTGAAGATATGATGCAAGGCATAACGGCTGACCAGAAATATGCCGATTGAAGCAGCAATCACGGTCAGTCCAGTCATCGTGGGATTGTTCAGTTCCTGCGATTCAACCTGAGCACCTGACAGGAAGGGGATTAATGCCAGGATGGGGACCACCAGCAGGTCCTGGAAAAGCAAAACTGGAAAACCGGTTTGCCCGATTGGACGTTTGAGCAGATTCCGTTCATTGATGATCTGCAAGGACATGGCGGTTGATGACAGGGCCAGAGCCAAACCGATAATCACGGCAATTTGCCAGCCGAGTCCGAGCAGCATGACGCAGCCACCGATCAGCATTGCACTCAGTCCCATCTGAAACCCGCCAAACAGTGCGATGGGTTTTCGCATCGCCAGCAGTCTCCGGGGCTCGAGTTCCAATCCGATAATGAACAGCAACAGCATGATGCCAAGCTCGGAGAACTCGAGCACATCATGGGTATTGTCAATAAATCCGAGACCCCAGGGGCCAATCAGCATCCCGGCAAAAAGATAGCCGAGCACGGATCCCAGGCCAAGCCGGGCAAACACCGAAACCAGAACCACGGCAGAGCCGAGATAGACGAG
>JAPYNK010000055.1 GCA_028285825.1 Arenicellales bacterium
AAAACGGTTGAGTTGGCCACCCCATTTCCACCCAGTCGATTGGCCCCGTGTATACCGCCCGCATCTTCGCCAGCCACATACAAGCCCGGCGAAGAGGTCGAGCCATCGACCTGCATTTCAATTCCACCCATCATGTAATGTGCAGTCGGCACGACTTCAACCCGACCGGCCGCAAGATCAAAGCCGCAATCACTGCAACGCTTGACCATGCCGGGAAACTTCCGGCGGACCTTATCCGGGCCAAGATGGGCCATTTCAATAAACAGCCCACCCTGGGGGGCAGTGCGGCCGGATTGAATTTCATGATACATGCTGCGCGACACGATATCGCGGGTCGCGCGTTCCCCGGACTCATGATAGTGATGCATGAAACGCTCGCCATCACCGTTCAGGAGATAGCCTCCGGCCCCACGCAAACCCTCTTCCAGAATCGTCCCGGTCATCCGGGTATGGGGTCCTGCCAGCACGCCGGTTGGATGGAACTGGATCATTTCCAGATCACGCAGCTGCAGGCCATAGCGAAGCCCCATCGCCAGTCCATCACAGGTCTTGTCTCCAGACGGAGTGTGGTATTTGTACATGGTCGGTCCGGCTCCTGTCGCAAGCAGTACCGCGTGAGCCCTGATCAGCCGATATTGCCCGGTTCGAATATCCAGACACAGTACCCCGGCGATCCCGGAGCGGTCCCTGGCGTGGATCAATTCAAGGGCACGGTGCTCTTCGAGTTTCCGGATATCCAGCGTCCATACCCTCTCCATCAGGCGATTGATGATTTCTATGCCGGTCAGATCGCCACGATGTGCCGTGCGATCAAAGCTCTGACCGGCAAAGGCCTTCTGATGGAGTGTACCGTCCGGATTGCGGTCAAAAAAGCAGCCGAGTTCGTTCTCGAGCTCGCAAATTCGCTCAATGGCTTTTTCACACAGGGTCCATACCAGATCCTGACGGGGCAGCCACTTGCCGCCGACAATTGAATCCATGAAATGGCGTTCGATGGAATCGCCAGGATTCAGGGCCACGTTATAGCCGCCCTGAACCATGCGCGTACACCCTGACTTGCCAAACAACCCCTTGGCCAGAATAGTGATCGATGCCTCAGGGTTTTCCTGTCGTGCATGCAGGGCAGCAAAAAGACCGGCTCCTCCTGTCCCGAGAATCAGGATGTCTGTACTCAGGGTTTCAATGGACTCGGGAATACGCATGATTTCACGTCATCTGAAAAAGCATTAGAAGGCCGGCCAGCAGTGCAAAACCTGCACATGAGATTACCCATTTGCCGAATTTTCGAGGGGTTTCCGAGTCCGACATTTCCAATCCGATCACACGAAGCCCAAAGGATAAATGGAGTGCGAGCAGGACAACCAGACCCCACTCTGCAATCCGGAAAACCGGTTGATCGATCAATGACAGCGCAGTGTCCAGGGAGCGGGAGCCTCCCAGTGCACTGGCCAGCATGATAAAGTGAAAAGGCAGAAACAGGGTCAGGGCCAGACCTGAGACCCGATGCCCAAGTGAGGCCAGATAACTCCTGTGCGAGCGGAGCGGAGAGAGCATATTCAAAACACCGCAATCACGGCGCTCATCCCCAGCACCAGGAGTGTTGCACACACCACCATCGCCAGTCCATCGATCGCCTTCCAGCCGAGCCTCGTCCATTCTCTGAGGATATTTCGAATTCCGATGGGGGCATGAGCAGCTGCCGACACGACGAACACTCCATAGAACAGGGCCCAGCCAACATTGTCACGGGTACGCGACAGAATTTCTTCAGCACTCAAGCCTCCTTCAACAGCGATCAGAATCAGGGCCAGATGCACCAGGACCATTGGTGCGAGCATCGCTGCCGAAATCCGCTGCACGACAAACAGGGCCTGCTCATTCATGGGCCAATCTGGCTTTGTAACCCCTGAAGGCCATCTTCTTCAATCCTGCAATACTGCTCGCCGGACTCAATTCGACGGGACAGAACCTGGCACAATTTCCATGACTGTGGCACGAGCTGCATCCATCTCGGGAGAATGCCTTGTTGAATGTCCCTTGATGTTCCGAGTGTCGCTCATCATTAAGCAGTGTCCACACCCTGTTGAGTGCCGCCGGACCAAGATATCTGCGATTCCAGTACACGACATCACAAGCACTGTAGCAGACTCCGCAATTGATGCATTGAAGTGCAGCATCAGCCTGCTTGCGGGATATTGATTCGGGGTCGACTTTTTGTGGTGGATCGTTGCGGTCTGACCGACCCTGAAAGATTGCCCCTGCCCTTTGCCAGGTGTCAATAAACGGCTCCAGATCACACACCAGATCCTTGATGCGCGGTAGATTGCGCAGGGGTTCAATCGTCAATTGGCCGTCATGTACTACTTTCCTGACATGCGTTCTACAGGTCCATCGTGGCTGTCCATTGACCGTCATTGCGCAAGACCCGCAAACCCCGACCCGACAGGCAAAGCGATAGGCAAGTGAGGGTTCATGCCTGCGTTGAATTTCCGTGACCACGTCCAGAACGGTCTGATTATCGCGGGCTGCTACAGCATATTCAGCCCAGTACCCGGATTCACCGCCCCGCCAGACCCGAACCCGCAACGATTTTGCTGTTTCCATATGAATGAACTTTGCGTTGGAAGGCCGTGAACGGATTTATTGTTTGAGACTATACCAGAGCATGAGAGATCGCAAGCCCGGATTTTACAGTTATCCAATCGCAATGGTTGAGAGCAGCCACAGTCCGAATACCGTATATGCGACCATCAGCCCGGCAAGAAAATACTGGCTCCTTGTTGCTGCACGTCTGCCCGGAAATTCACTCAAGGCAATCGAGTGTGCGATTGCAATTCCCACGACATGCCCAATCACGATCACGGTCGTCTGCACGCCCCAGATAATGGAAACCGAATCAAGATGACTCAAAAACGAGGTCGTCACATGAACATGATCAAGCCCCAGTAAGCCGAGACCCGATGCCATCGGGTCATTCAAGGCCAGAACCAGATACTGACTGTTGACCGGAATCTGGGTCAGGTAATGCGCACAGTGAAACACCAGGGAAATCGGGATGATCGAATAAACCAGTCGACCGGCCAGTTGGCGAAATGAATCGGGTCTCAGCCGTCGGGATCCAAGGAACACGCAAGCGGCAAACAACAATACAAGGCATGTCAACGCAACCAGCATACCGGTGGTATTTTGCATCCAGACCCCACTTCTTCCGGGGTATTCAAGTGGATTGACCCCAATTGCCTTGAGCCAGAAGTAGGTTCGGGAAAGGCCATCATAGGAGACGGTGCCGAGCGTAGTCAGTACAAAAATCATCCCGGAAACCGGCAAGGCCGGTAATCCGGTCAATGTTCGCCCTGGCAAGCAGAGATAGATCGCTCGTTCGTCTTCGCCCTCCCTGCCCCGACAAAAGGGGGCAATGGCACCGATCAAGCGAAAAAATATCGAAAACGGCTCTCCACGCTTGAACCATTCCTGTTCACCAAACACCAGCACGGCAACGAAGTTGATCAGCCAGAATGCCAGGACGAATATTGCCAGACGCCCGGGATCTTCAGGTGCAATGTCAATGAGTTCAAACCAGGCAAAGGCAGAAAACAGGATGATCGCAGGCAGATAGCCAAGCCCTTCCGGCAACTCGACCGGGGAGTCGGGCAGTCGGCATAGCCGCCTGATGAGTCGAGCCGGACCTTGCCAGGGGTTCAGGAACCGCCAGAGATCGCCAGTCAGACACTGGATTACCGTGAACATCACCCAGAAACCGGTCCAGAATACCAGCGGCAAGGGGTTGGCCAGCGGATCTGTTGCGCCGTTAAATCCAAGGTGAAGCAGGCTGCACAGTATCGCAAATGAAACCAGGCTCGAGAATGTGCCGGCAGACTCCCGACAGGAAAACAAGCGGATTTTTCGATTCGCAAGCCGTTTGAATGCATCAACCGGCATTACCGCCAGCAGCAGAAACGAGGCCAGAACCGATGCCGCACCTCCCACTACATATAACCGGGTTGG
>JAPYNK010000056.1 GCA_028285825.1 Arenicellales bacterium
GCGCCGGGTTCTTCGTTTCAATTAATATGAAAAAAGTGCTTCCAAATAGCTTGTGACGATGTTTGCACAAGGTTTTTGCTACTTTAAACCCTAATAATGAAGCGAGTAGTTACAATTCAATAACCAAATCCTTGAGAGGAATACTGAAATAGCAAAACAAAAACAGTTACGGGTAAACGATCAAATTACCCACGATCCGATTCGCCTGATTCGGTTTGACGGTCAACAAGAAGGGATTGTCCCATTGTCAGAGGCTATTGAAGCCGCCGAAGAATCCGGTGTTGATCTTGTCGAAATATCTCCCAACTCTGATCCGCCTGTATGTCGGCTTATGGACTATGGGAAGTATCTCTATAACGAGAGCAAGCGTCGACAGGATGCCAAGAAAAAGCAGAAGCAGATGACGGTAAAGGAGATCAAGTTCAGACCGGGTACCGATGTCGGAGACTACGATGTCAAGGTTCGCAAATTGACCGAATTCTTAAATGCCGGAAACAAGACCAAAGTGACAATGCGGTTCAGAGGCAGGGAAATGGCACACAAGGAACTTGGGATTGAAATGCTTGATCGGGTGCGCAATGATCTCGAATCGATTTCCGATGTCGAACAGAATGCACAGATGGAAGGCCGGCAAATGGTGATGATACTGACACCAAAACGATGATGTGAATAATCGACAGGGGAGGAGGATTCCAAGCTTTCGATAACGGCAAGGAGCGAGAAGCAGTCATATCCAGAACTGCAATCGCATAATTTTATGAACGGTTTAACCGAAATTGATTCTGGAGTGAAGATACATGCCAAAAATAAAGACCAATCGTGGTGCTGCCAAACGCTTCAAGCGGACAGCGTCCGGTAAATTCAAGCGTTCACAGTCGCATCACAATCACATCCTGACCAAGAAATCCACGAAACGCAAGCGGCATTTGCGTTCTGCCCAGTTGGTCCATTCTGCAGACCACGGCGCTGTGCGTAGACTGCTGCCCAACCATTAAGGAGTTTCCATGCCCAGAGTAAAACGAAGCGTCGTTGCCAGATCACGACACAAAAAGGTTCTCGATCAAGCAAAAGGGTATCGCGGTGCTCGCAGCAAGACATTCAAGGTAGCCAAGCAGGCGGTTGACCGGGCCGGTCAGTATGCTTATCGTGACCGCCGTCAGAGAAAGCGCCAAATGCGGTCGCTATGGGTGGTGCGGATTAATGCGGCAGCCAGGGATCATGATATCAGTTACAGTCGTTTCATATCCGGTTTGAAACTGGCTGAAGTTGAACTGGACCGCAAAGTGCTGTCGCATCTTGCGATTCACGATAAGCCGGCATTTAAGCAACTGGCGGAACGTGCCAAGCAGGCCTTGATCGAGGCGCAGTAGCTTCGAGGCGAAATCGGTTGCCTGCACTGCCTGCATCTGGGCGGCAATGACTTGAAACTGTTGCTTGACAGTTTGCCTTCAATCTGTTCCGGTAAATTACGTCCATCACTGTCCGCTTGACGACTTGCGATGCCTTCTGAAGACTCAATCCAGTCTATCGAGAACTCGGCTGCTCAGGTGATCGAGGGTACGGATTCGCTTGCCGGTCTTGAGGCGGTCAAGACCCAATATCTGGGAAAGAATGGAATTGTGACCGAACAGCTCAAGCGAATCAGTTCTCTGCCTGTCGAGAAACGAAAAGAATTTGGACAAGCCCTGAACCGCATCAAGATTCAGATTGCCGAGCGGATTCAAGCAAGGCATGAGAATCTGGAGAGAGCCTTTCTCGATCAACAGTTCCGTGATCAGTCGATTGACGTTACATTGCCGGGGCGTAGCGGTACGCTCGGCACGATACATCCGATTTCAAGGACCTTAAGACGCATGGAACAGATCTTTGATCGATTGGGCTTCAGGGTTGCTGAAGGTCCTGAGATCGAGAATGACTACTACAATTTTGAAGCGCTCAATATTCCGGCCAATCATCCGGCTCGGGCGATGCATGATACGTTCTATATCCATGACCATGGCCTCCTGAGAACGCATACCTCACCGGTACAGGTACGGTTTATGCAAACGCACAGGCCGCCAATAAGGATTATCGCGCCGGGTAAGGTTTTTCGTTGTGATTCGGATGTCACCCATACTCCGATGTTCCATCAGCTTGAAGGGCTGTCAGTCGATTCGGATGTGACCTTTGCCGATTTGAAGGGCGTGATCATCCATTTCATACATGAATTTTTTGAGGCCGAACCCAAGGTACGTTTTCGTTCTTCCTACTTTCCATTTACCGAGCCATCGGCAGAAGTCGACATGGGTTGCGTGTTTTGTGGTGGCGAAGGATGCCGAATTTGCAGGCACACGGGCTGGATTGAAGTGCTCGGATGCGGAATGGTGCATCCTGAAGTGCTGAAGCATGGCAGCATTGACCCCGACAAGTACACCGGCTATGCATTTGGGCTTGGTATAGAGAGATTGACCATGCTTCGATACGGAGTTCGTGATCTTCGCTATTTCTTCAATAGTGAATTGTCCTTTCTGCGGCAGTTTTAGGGCCAGTCATTATGCGTGCTTGCGTTTCGTGGCTGAAGCAGTGGGTTGACCCTGGCAACATCGAGAAATTGTCCGAACAGCTGACTCTGGCAGGTCTTGAAGTGGCTCGCATTGAACCGGCCGCTGAATTATCGGATCGGATCAATGTTGTCATAGGCCGGATCATCTCCTGTGCCGGACATCCGGATGCGGAACGCCTCCAGGTTTGCGAGGTTGATGTTGGCGAAGAGTCGAGTTTAACAATTGTCTGCGGTGCTCCAAATGCACGTAAAGGGTTGCTCACGGCCTGTGCAAAAGTGGGTGCAACCCTTCCAAAAATGCCGGTGGATGCAGTAGCGATCCGTGGTTGTGAATCGCAAGGGATGCTGTGTTCAGCCATGGAATTGGGGATGGACAGTTCCAGCGAGGGAATTATCGAATTTGATCATGATGCCCCTCCCGGATACAGTGTGGTGGAATATTTGAAGCTGTCCGAACCGGTCGTGGAGTTTGAGCTGACCCCCAATCGCGGTGACTGTCTGAGCATGCTTGGAATCGCACGGGAGGTTGCGGGAATTTATGGGCGGGCCGTTCAGCATGCAGGGGGCAGGCAGGTCGCTGCAGAAATTGAAGATGTCCTGCCGGTCGAACTTGAAGCAACGGGTGAGTGCCCACGATATGTGGGACGGGTTTTGCAGGGGGTCAACCATTCATGGAAAACCCCGGACTGGATTATCGAACGATTACGCAGGTCCGGCATGCGGAGCATCAATTTGATTGTTGATGTCACCAACTATGTCATGCATGAGCTTGGTCAGCCGATGCATGCATTCGACATGAAAAAAATCCGTGGCGGAGTCCGTGTGCGAACGGCATTTCAGAACGAGCTTCTGCATCTGCTTGATGGAAAGGAGGTCAAGCTGGGCCCCGATTATCTGGTCATCGCGGACCATGAGCGCGCGATTGCGCTTGCGGGCATCATGGGCGGTGCCGATACGGCGATTACCAGCGAGACCGAAACAGTTTTTCTTGAGTCCGCCTTTTTCGCACCCGATGCGATTCGCGGAAAAGCACGCAGACTCGGCATGCAGACTGACGCATCACATCGTTTCGAGCGGGGTGTCGATTCTGAAATGCAGATCAAGGCCATGGAAATGGCGACGGAGCTGATCATTGGTGTTGCAGGCGGGAGTGCCGGGCCATTGATTCATTCTGTCAGCGAAGCAGACTTGCCACGACATGAGCCGATTCTGCTCAAGCCCAGTGATCTGGATCGGGTACTGGGGGATGCAATCAATCCCAATATGACAGAATCGATTTTGTGTAATCTCGGTTTTGCTGTTGAACAGATTCCGGAGGGCTGGCGAACGAAAGCGCCAAGCTGGCGCTTCGACATACAAAATTCCCATGATCTGGTTGAAGAGGTCGGACGCTGTTTTGGCTTCAATGCCATTCAGCCACGAGTTCGCACGTTCTTGCCCGATACTCAGGATGAAAGGGAAACAGGCATATCGGTTCATGATGTCAAGCTCAGAATGGTGTCTCTGGGCTATCATGAAGTGGTGACCTACAGTTTTGTTGACCCGACAGTCCAGGATCGACTGATACCTGAAGGAGAATCCACAATCGTGCTCGAGAATCCGATTGCCGAGAATATGTCGGTGATGCGAAAGAGCCTGTGGCCCGGCTTGCTGGAAGCGGTCAGCAAAAATCTGAATCGACAGGAAAAACGAGTTCGACTGTTTGAAGTGGGTACCGTATTCGAGGCAGTTCAGAGGGGAGTCAGCCATCAGGAAAAACGAATGCTGTCTGCGGTTGCCTGCGGGCATGTGAACCCTCGTCAATGGGCGACAACCGAAACTCCGATTGATTTTTTTGATCTCAAGGGCGATTTAACCAATGTGCTTGCATTGACGAGAGATTCTTCAGCGCTGACTTTCAGGTCAGTCGATCACCCGATTTTTCAGCCTGGACAGGGCGCTGAAATCCGGCTCGGAGATCGCTCGATTGGGCTAATGGGCAAGTTGCATCCGGCCCATGCGAAACCGCTCGATATCGATGTCGACTTGTTCATGCTTGAGGTTGACATGCAGTATTTGCTGCATTCGGAATTTCCCCAGTTTGTCGATGTGTCTCGATTTCCACCGGTTCATCGCGATCTGGCTCTGGTGGTTGAGGAAGACGTTGAATTTCAATTTATTGAAGACGCAATCAGAGTGTCAGCAGGAAGTCTTCTGAAAAATATAGTATTGTTTGATGTATTTAGGGGAAAAAATCTAAACAAGAATACAAAAAGCATGGCTTTTGGATTGACTTTTCAGTCAAATTTAGGCAATCTCACAGCTCATGAGATTGATGGGGTGATCGAAAAGGTCATTCAGGATCTGAAGGTAAAGACCAATGCAGATCTTCGTGAATGAATGTTCAAAATTTTGGCAATCCCCGATTGAATTGGGTATCATTATGCATTCTCTGAATTGTTTTCCCACCACCAGATAGAAAAATGACAGTTACCAAGGCAGAATTAACGGAAACCTTGTATGAGGAGGTTGGCTTCAATCGTCGTGAGGCTAAAGATTTTGTGGAGTTGTTTTTCGAAGATATTCGCGCTTCTTTGGAAAATGGGGTGCCGGTCAAGTTATCTGGGTTTGGCACTTTCAGTTTGCGAGACAAAAACCCCAGGCCTGGGCGAAACCCGAAAACAGGCGTTGAAATACCGGTATCTGCAAGGCGTGTGGTTACCTTTCGTGCCAGTCAGAAGCTGAAGAGCAGGGTATTGGACAATACTGTGGTATTATCCGAAAAATCAAACAAGAGCTAATTCCTCATGCTGGACCCGAAAGGCTTTGATCTTCCACCGATCCCGGCGAAACGCTATTTTGCGATCGGTGAAGTCAGCAAGCTATGTGAAGTAAAGCCGCATGTCTTGCGTTACTGGGAACAGGAATTTCCGCATCTCAAGCCCGTTAAGCGAAGAGGAAACCGTCGCTATTACCAACTCCACGAGGTCAAGCTCATTCGTCAGATCCGGCATCTTTTGCATGTTGAAGGCTACACCATCAATGGTGCTCGTGCCCAACTGGACCTGAGTGAAGAAACTGACCCCAAAGCCATGGTCAAGCAAAGCCCGGACCCGGTAAAGCCGACGGTTGAGGAAAGGGCACTTTCCTGGTTAAGGACAGAGCTGGAAGAAATCAGGAGGATTCTTGAGTAGCGGATTGCTTACTGCTTCGTTCTCGTTTATTCTGGCTATTGAAGTATTCAGTCTCGGGGTGTAGCGCAGCCTGGTAGCGCACCGCAATGGGGTTGCGGTGGTCGGAGGTTCAAATCCTCTCACCCCGACCAAGTCTACCGGAGCCGGTATTCTCTACTGTCAATCAGCAATCTCTGCACCCCATGCAAGTCGTAACCCGTTTCCCGCCGAGTCCGACCGGATACCTACACCTTGGGGGTGCCAGAACGGCTTTGTTCAATTGGCTGTTTGCCCGTCAGTCTGGCGGCAAAATGGTTCTCCGCATTGAAGACACGGACCGGCAACGTTCGACGGATGAAGCGATCAACGTCATCATTTCCGCACTGGAGTGGCTGGGCCTCGAGTGGGATGAAGGGCCTTATTATCAGACTCAACGACTTGAGCGATACAAGGAAGTAATCCAGCAGCTGCTTGATCAGGGCGATGCCTATTATTGTTCCTGCAGCCCCAAGAGACTGGACAAGCTGCGCAAAGAACAAAGGGAAAAAGGAATCAAGCCACGTTACGACAGACACTGTCGAGATGCCGGGCTGGAAAGAAAGCCTGGCCGGAATCATGTGGTTCGGTTCAAGAATCCGCTTGCGGGCTCGGTTTCGTTTCAAGACAGAATACGCGGGCCTGTTTCGGTTCAGAACGAGGAGCTGGACGATCTGGTTCTGGAGCGTAGCGATGGCATGCCGACTTATAACCTGGCGGTTGTGGTTGATGATATGGACATGAGGATTTCTCATGTCATACGGGGTGACGATCACATCAACAATACATTTCGTCAAATCAATATATTCAGGGCCTTGGGCCATGACTTGCCGGAATTTGCTCATGTGCCCTTAATTCATGGTCCCGACCGCAAGCGCTTATCCAAACGCAATGGAGATGTCAGCGTTCTGGATTATCGCGATCGTGGCATTCTGCCTGAGGCATTAGTCAATTATCTGGCCCGGTTAGGATGGTCGCATGGCGATCAGGAGATTTTCTCGAAAGAGGAGATGATCCGGTATTTCGACTTTCGGCAAGTGAACAAGTCCTCGGCTGGTTTTGACATGGAGAAACTGTTGTGGATGAATCGACATTATATCGGTCGGGCACCAATCGACAGTCTGTTGCCGGAAATCAGTAGAATCCTGACAGCACGGCTTATCACTACTGAAAATGGGCCCGGCCTTGCATCGGCAATTGAACTGGTTCGAGGTCGGGTATCCACCCTGGTTGAACTCGCTGATCAGATCGAGTATTTTTTCAGGCCGGCAGAGAACTATCATGCGGAAGCATTGGCCAGGCATTGCAATGATTCTACACCCGAACTGCTTCGAGGCATTTGCACCATACTTGCCGGACTTGATTCATGGACTCGGGAATCAATTGGTGATTCCCTGAAAGCATATGCGAAGTCGAAAGAGGTAAAATTTTCCCATTTGGCCCAACCGTTGCGGATTGCGGTTTCAGGGTCTGATCAGACTGCTTCGATTGATCTTACCCTGGCTTTGCTTGGGTCAGTGAATACGATCAAGCGCACTCAGGCCTTCATCGAATATCTTGAACAAGGCAGAACAACCCTTTCACAATAGAAAGTGCATTGAATTTTGTTCTTGATTATTTTATGTGTCATGCATAGAATACACGCTCCTTGGGGCCATAGCTCAGCCGGGAGAGCGCAACACTGGCAGTGTTGAGGTCGGCGGTTCGATCCCGCCTGGCTCCACCAGCAATATCCGCATAATCGTGATGCGGCTGTTTTTTGACGGTCCCCATCGTCTAGTTGGCCTAGGACATCGCCCTTTCACGGCGGCAACAGGGGTTCGAATCCCCTTGGGGACGCCATATTTTTTTGATCCAACTGCAGACAAGGCGGGTGTTTCCCTTGATGTACATATTGGATCCGGGTCTGATCCAGAGGAATGGTCGGGATTGGCCCATTTTCTGGAACATATGCTGTTTCTCGGCACTCGCAAGTATCCCCAGTCTGGCGAGTATCAAAAATATATCAGTACGCATGGCGGTACCCATAATGCCTATACATCCCATGCTCACACCAATTATTTTTTCAGTGTCGGAGCCGAGTATCTGGAGCCTGCGATGGATCGGTTTTCGCAGTTTTTTCTTGAACCCCTGTTCGCTCCTGATCTGGTTGACAGCGAACGTGCAATAATCGAATCCGAGTACCAGTCCCTGAAAAAAGATGAATTCAGGCGTCTCTGGGACGTACAAAAGAGCTGGCTGAATCCAGAACATCCTTCCTCCGGGTTTTCGGTTGGCTCACTGGAAACATTAAGGGACCGGGAAGAGTTGTCGGCCAGGGACAAGTTGCTCTGGTTTTATGAGAAACACTATTCCGCCAATCTGATGACACTTGCGGTGGTTGGCAAGGATTCGCTTGATCAGCTGGAAGAATGGGTGACCGACAAGTTTTCAGCCGTAAGAAATAATGACGTGGAGATACCTCGCCATGAGCAATCCTACTTCAACCGTGACTTAATGCCTGCCAGGATTGATGCGATACCCGAGAAAGAAGTGTACAGCTTGAGTTTCTCGTTTCCGGTTCCTTCGACCTACAGTGAGTACCAATCCAACCCTCTTGGCTACATATCGCATTTACTGGGCCATGAAGGTCCAGGGTCCCTGTTTGATGTGCTGAAGAATAAGGGATGGGTTGAATCCCTCAAGGCTGGTGTTGAGTTCATGGACCCGGTTCAGGGCAGTTTTTCCGTGTCCATGAATCTTACTCAAAACGGACTGGGTGAAATTGCGAGTATTGGTGAATTCCTGTTCAAGACTATCAATTTGATCCGGGAAGAGGGGATAGCGGAATGGCTCCATGATGAACAGGAAAAATTAGGGCAAATTGCCTTCCGGTATGCGCAGGAACTGGATCAGGGCAGGTTGGCACAGTCTCTGTCTTCGCGATTACAGCGCTATCCTCATGAAGATGTCCTGAGTGGACCTTATCTGATGGAACACTATGATCCGGAACGAATTCGGGAACTGCTGGGATATCTGACTCCACGGAATGTGAATATGCGTGTCGTTGCTCCTGATCTCGAGACAGACAGGGTTAGCGAATACTATGATGTTCAATATCGGCTTTCCGGGATTGATAATGACATAATTCAGCGCTGGTTAGAAGTATTGTACGACCCACTACTGGCCATGCCGGGACCCAATCGATTCATACCGGCACGGCTCGAGTTGCTCAAAGGTCGAGAGACTACCCCAGTACCGATCAGGCTTGACAATCGGCATGGTGTTGACTTGTGGTATCAATATGATGATGAGTTTGGCGATCCCCGAGCAAACCTGTTCATCAGCTTCATGTCGCCGGTTTCCAATCAGAATCCTGATGATCGGATCTTGACTGAACTGTATGTGCGGCTTGTTGTGGATCAGCTGAGTGATATTGTCTATGATGCATATCTTGCCGGCCTCAGCTATGAGCTGTTTTCACATTACCGGGGCATAACGTTAAAAATCTCCGGTTACGAAGATCCTCAGGGTGATTTGCTCAAGGCGATTCTGGATGCCTTGATGAATCCGGATCTTGGAAGAACGCGACTGGAAATTGTCGGCCAGAGCGTTGAACGCAGCTTGAAGAATATCTTTCTCGATACACCGGCCAATCAGTCAATTCATGAACTATACCGGATCCTGATGGCGCCATACTGGACTGAAAATGAACGTCTGGAAGCCCTGAAGAAGGTAGACGGGAAATCCTTGGAGGCATTTCAGAAACGATTTTTTCGGGATATGCAGGTGGTCATGCTGTCTCATGGTGATGTGAGCCCTGAATCCAGTTTTCAGAAGGCGGAAATGGTCGCTGAATTGATATCGGAACACAAGCCCAAGGCAGAGACGCCTCGAATCGTTCTGCGGTCGCTTGATCGGCACAGGCCATGGCTTCGCTCCATTGATGTTGAGCATTCGGATGCTGCATTGTCCGTGTACTTTCAAGGCTTCAGTACTGCGCTGGATGAGCGATCAAAGATGGCCTTGCTTGCCCAGATCCTGAGGCCGCGGTTTTATAACCAGATTCGCACCATTGATGAAGTTGGATATCTCGTATTTTCCGGATCACTGGATATTGAGCGAACGCCTGGGTTGTTTCTTGCGTCTCAAAGTTCAACACACCCGCCTGCCGAGATGCTCGCCTTGTACGACGAATTCCTGAATGGAGCCCTGGACTATCTTGCGAATATGTCGGTGGCTGAATTCGAAAATGTAAAGAAAGGCCTTATTTCCCGGATTCTCAGAAAGCCATTGAAATTGTCTGATCGCACTTCAAGACTGTGGCGGGAAATCGATCTGAAAGAGTTTGAGTTCGATACCCGGGAGAAACTGGCCAGTAGGATTACTGAACTGACTCTTGAAGAGATTCGGGTGTTTTATGAAACTCGAGTGATGAATAATTCGTCCCGCTTGATTGTCCAGTCTACAGGAACAGGTCTGCAGGGGTCGATATCTGGCGATTATGTTCCGATCGATTCTGCTGCATCCCTCAATCGCACGTTGCAGTGAGCTGAATCGAACATCGGCCGCATGTTGAATGACTCAGAACAGGATTCGCTTTTTCAGCTGAGCTCAAAAATAGGTGAATTGTTAACGGCACGGAATCAGACCATTACGGCAGTAGAATCATGTACTGCGGGTGGCCTGGCCTTTGCCCTGACCATGGCTCCGGGTAGTTCCGCATGGTTTCATCGATCGTTTGTTGTCTATACCAATCAGGCAAAAGCCGAACTGGTTGGCGTTCCGGATGAACTCTTTGACTCTCACGGTGCAGTCAGCATTGAAGTAGCGACTGCAATGAGTCGGGGAGCACAAAAGGCCGCATTAGCCGATTACAGCATTGCCATTACGGGCATTGCCGGCCCGGGTGGTGGTTCCAGAGAAAAGCCTGTGGGCACGGTCTGTTTCGGCTGGGCCTCACCGGAGCCTCCAGTCAGTGTTGAGCGGATGCGGTTTGAGGGTGATCGCCAATCCGTCCGGAGCCAGTCCATTTATCATGCACTTAGTCGAATCCTGAAGATTATCGAGGGGCTAAAATGAATGCAATGCCAGTTACTTGCTGGCAAGAGCCTTGAGTACATGATCTGGATGATCAGACATTGCCCCGACTTTTTTCCAGTGTTTAAAGACATTGCCGTCGGGTCCGATCCACACGGTTGATCGAATCACTCCGAGTCTCTTGATGCCATAGAGCATTTTTTCCCTGTAGGCATCGTATTCGGTCATCATTGACATATCGGGGTCGCACAATAGATCGAACGGCAGTTCA
>JAPYNK010000057.1 GCA_028285825.1 Arenicellales bacterium
GGGCGACATTGAAGACGGTCAGGACATTCAGGTACCCGGCGTGATGCAGATGCCAACTTGCAGTATCAGAAAAATCGGGGATATTACTTCTTCTTTAAATCTTTAGGCCTTTGTGAAAGTGCAGAACCAGCAGTAGTCTTTGGGGCCTTGCCTGTTGATTTGTTTCTCAAACGTCTTTGATGCTGCTGAAGCTGCTTTTTTGCCTGTTACTTTTTTTCTGGGCATAAGGGCGTTTGCATATATTTCACAACAAAATTATACAACAAGACCAAACCGGCACTACAGAATTTTCGGCACCTTTGAATATAATTCCCAAAAAAATTAACGGCTAATATAACAGGCATGCTATAATAGGCGGTTTAATGTCGATAATTGCTTAAGTCAGGAATAAGCGTTATGGTAAAAATTCGATTGTCTCGGGGCGGGTCGAAGAAACGCCCATTTTACACTGTTCTGGTTGCAGATCAACGTCGATCGAACCGGGGAAAATTTATTGAGCGGGTTGGTCATTTCAATCCGATGTCCAATGATGCCGATCCGGGTTCCAGATTGGTGCTCAGTCTGGAAAGAGTCGACTATTGGCTTTCCAGGGGTGCGCAAATGAGCAAACGGGTCAGCCAGTTGTACAGGATTGCCAAGGCGGAGGAAGCTTCCCTTGCCTGATCGGGCTAACGTCAAGGTGCGGCCTCACGCCCTGAATTGGCGATATCGGGTTCATGACACGGGCTAGAAAAATTTGAACAGCCCCAAGCCGGCCGATAGTCCGATCGTGATCGGTCGAATTGTTGGTCATCATGGCTTGAAAGGGTGGGTCAAGATTGAGTCATTCACCCGTCCTCGTGAGCAGATCAGGGAATATCAGGTCATCATGGTGGCTATGCATGGAAACTGGAAGCCCGTTCGTATCGAGGAATGCAAGACGCAAGGCCGGAATCTGCTAGCCAGGCTGGAAGGATACGAATCCCGTGAAGAAGCCACGCCTGTCATTGGTGCTGATATTGCCATTGACTATGATCAGCTGACCGAGCCGTCTGAAGGAGAATTTTACTGGGTCGACCTGATTGGAGTGCCAGTAGTAAATTTGCAGGGCCTCGAATTTGGCAGGATAAACAGCATTATCGAAACCGGAGCCAATGATGTGATTGTTGTTCAGTATGGGCATGCCGAAATTCTGATTCCATGGATTCCTGATGTTGTTCGGGATGTTAGGCTGGAAGAGGGATTGATCGTGGTTGACTGGCAGAAAGATGACCTGTCATGATGCCAGGCAAGGTCGGGTGAGCAAGGTGCAGGTCGGTGTTATCACCATTTTCCCTGAAATCCTTGATGCAGTTGCTGAATTTGGAACGATTCGACGTGCGATTGAGTCTGGTAGTTTGGGCTTGGAGTCCCTTGACATTCGGGATTATGCATCTGATCGAAGGCGCACCGTGGACGACAGACCGTATGGAGGGGGGCCAGGCATGGTTTTGCTGCCGGGGCCTCTTGCTTCCTGTATCGATGCAGCAAAACAGAGGGTTGACGGGCCGGTCATATATTTGACGCCGCAGGGAGAGCGGTTTAACCATGCGATAGCTCGAGAACTGGCTGAATTGTCCGGAATGATTCTGGTTTGCGGAAGATATGAAGGAATTGACCAGAGGATTGTCGAGACTCGCATAGATCGAGAAATTTCAATTGGAGACTATGTTGTCTCAGGAGGAGAGTTTCCTGCCATGGTTCTGCTTGATGCCGTTGTGCGTCTGCTTCCGGGCGTTTTGGGCAATGAAGAGTCGGCATTGCAGGATTCGTTCAGCAATGGCATGCTTGACTGCCCGCATTACACCAGACCGGAGAGTTTCGAAGGTCTGAATGTGCCACAGGTACTGTTATCCGGCAATCATCAGGAGATTCAGCGTTGGCGAGAGCAGCAGGCTTTCGATTGGACACGAAACAGGAGGCCGGACTTGATTGAAAGTTCTAGCCGACTTGAATCAGAAAATGAAACAGATTTAAATACAGTTGACAATCATCAGTGAAGGAGACAATCCTTATGAATAATATTATCGAGGAAATTGAGGCCGAACAGATCCGTTCGGACGTACCGGAATTTTGGCCCGGTGACCAGATAAGGGTTCAAGTGCGCGTCAAGGAAGGGAATCGGGAACGCCTACAGGCTTATGAAGGTGTGGTAATCGCAAAACGCAATCGTGGACTTAACTCATCCTTTACCGTGCGCAAGATTGCAAGCGGTGAAGGTGTCGAGCGGGTTTTTCAGACCCATAGTCCATTGATTAGCGAGATCAAGGTCTTGAGGCAGGGTGATGTTCGAAGGGCAAAGCTCTACTATCTGCGGGATCGTTCCGGCAAGTCTGCAAGAATCAAGGAAAAGATTCGTCGTTGATGGTGATTTCAGACAATGCCGCGAGATGGTGCAGGAGGTCGGCAGGTTAATCTGAAACCCTTCAAACGGGGTATGCACCTGCTATTGCTTTGTTTGCTGTTGGGCGGGAGTTGGCATCTGAACTCTTCGCTTTTCGCAGATACCCTCTATGAAGAAGGTTCGCATGGTCTCAGTGCGGACCTGAAAATGGTCCGGACCCTGATCAGGGCAGACGTTCTGGATCTTGCTGAATCAATCCTCGAGAATCAATCTCCGTCAATACTGCCCACAGATGAATGGCTTGCCTGGGAACGTCAACTCTGGTCCTTGTATGCCCATCGAGGCAAATGGCAGGAACTGTATGAGCGTGCAGTTCAGGTCCCTCCATCATTTCCCGAGTCAATTCGTAATGAAGCACTGGATCAGGTAGTAATAGCGCTGCTTGAGCAGGCCCGGGGAGCTGAGGCAAGACGCATAGCTGTCAAGAGAATGATCTCAACGCAGCTGTCCGCGGGCGATATCCGGGAAATTCGCAAGCTTGTCATCAGGAGTTATCTGGTCGATGGACTGCTGTCCGATGCTGCGATATCCATGGTCAATTACCAGCGCGAGTTTCGCTACCCTGATGAGGAATGGCTGTTTCTGAGGGCTGGAGTCTTTCTGAAACTTGGACAGCCCGGAGAAGCAGTCAATCTTCTGGCACCTGCAAATTCGCCAAGAGCCAGGCTGCTGGCTCTGTATGCACGACTGGTCCATCAGTCAATGACTCCTTCACAGGGTGCCGAGAGACTTGATGCCATTTTGTCTCGGGACGAAGATGGCAATCTTGGTTCCGGGTTGACAGAGGTAGAGGTAGCAGCAATAGAGGCTTATCTGGGCAGGCTCACTGGCAGGCATGAATACATAACGAAGCTGGAGCAGTATCTCATTGCAAAAGATGAATTCGGCGTTTCGGTCGAAGGCGCATTTCCGGTTTTCGACATGTCGGACCTGTTCAGGGAATACGAGAATTATGCTGTTCACCTGATTGGTGATCACGGACTCCTTGAGAATGATTTACCGGGCATTCTCAATCATGTTCTATCCTTGCCGATTACCGATACTTTGCAGCAGAGGGCATTGACGGCCTATCTGCTGAGCCGTATTCATGTTCCGCTTCAAAGAAGGCAGTTGTGTGATCTGTTCGTGACCTCTCTGCTTAACTCGGGCAGCATTGAATTGATGCCCAGCCTGTTTGCCCCGGATGCTCCGTTAGGCGAACTGTCGCTCGGTGGGGAGGTCGGGCTCGTTCTATCCAATGCAATGATTGACCAGGGGCGAGTTCAGCTTGCGGCTCAGGTTATCGACAGCATGGCTGAAACGCCAACCATCAGCATTGAACCGGAACGGTGGAAGCTCCATAAAGCAAGGGTATCCGTCGTGGCTGGAAGATTCCTGATCAGCTATCAGCAACTTCGGCAACTGATAAACAGCAAGTCAGAATTCTCCCCCGAACAAATGGATGAGATTCTGACCCCGATTTTCGACTTGCAGAAATTCAGGCAGCATGAGTATGTGCTAAAGTTACTCGGCCTGTTGCGAACGAAAGCAATCACCCGACAGCAGGATCGTGAATTAACGTACTGGATCGGGGAAACGCTTCAGGCAACACATCAATATGTAAACGCTGCAAATTATTTCCTTTACTCTGCAGTGCTTGAAAAAGACGGGTATGATCCATGGGGTATTTCGGCCCGATATTATGCAGCTCAATCTTTAGAGTCAGCCCACCTGTATGCTGACGCAAAGAAGCTTTACGAGAGCCTTCTTGACCACATGACTGATGAAGCAAGACGAGCTGAATTACATCAGAAGATTCGGGAGCTGGCATTATGGGAGTCAGGCAGCTTCAATGTGGGTGAAAGTTTGACTGAAGGTGCAAATTGAACGAATCTTCAAATTTACTGCCTGATCAATTCAACGCTCAAATGGAGCAATTTCTTGATGCGGTCTGGCTGGAGTCGGGGCTCAGCGACAATACGCTTGCTGCCTACCGGCGAGATCTTCTGCTGTTTGCAAAATGGGCTTATGATCGGCATGTCGATCCGGTCTCGGCCCCTGTTCAGGTGGTTGTGGATTATATTGCCCATCGTACCGAACAGGCTTCGGCTCGTTCTGCAGCAAGGTCGCTTTCGAGTCTGAAGAGGTTCTACCGGTATCTGGTCCGAGAGAAAATTATCGAGGGCAATCCCTGTGTGGAAAGGGGGACGCCATCACTGCCAAGGAATTTGCCCAGGACCTTGTCGGAAGATGAAGTTTTGAAGTTGATTCAGGCACCGGATATCACGACACCGATTGGCATGCGCGATCGAGCCATGATTGAGACTCTCTATTCAACCGGTATGCGGGCAAGTGAATTGGTGGGACTCAGGGTCAACCAGGTTGATCTTGTGGTTGGGGCATGCAAGATAACCGGCAAAGGCAGCAAGCAGCGACTTGTTCCTCTCGGTGAACATGCCGCGGAATGGATTCGTGCCTACATGATGGAAGCCAGGGATCAGATACTGAAGCAACGCATCAGCAACGACTTGTTTCCCGGAAATCGTGGCAAGGCCATGAGCAGACAGGGCTTCTGGCAGAAACTCAATAAATATGCGATGCTCTCTGGAATCAGCTCAACTGTATCGCCACATACTCTACGACATGCTTTCGCGACCCATCTGCTGAATTATGGTGCCGATTTGCGGAGCGTACAGATGATGCTGGGACATTCAAATCTATCCACAACCCAAATCTATACCCATGTGGCACAGGCCAGAATCCAGAAACTGCATCAGGCACATCATCCCAGAGGTTGATGTTGAGCGTGCAATGATGGTCGTCAATCGCATGGAGTAAAACGGAGCCAGCCATATGTCGGCACATCCCGACACACAGAACAGTGATCATCGTCCTGTTGACCTCGAATCAATTCGGGGGTTGTTTTCCGGTTATGGTGCTTTGTGCCGGGATCTCGGAGAGTTGACGGCGTCCATTTTGACGGATATCGGTGCAGGGCCTTCAACTGTGGCTGCGGGTTATCTGGCCGCGATCGGGGAGATTGCGGAAAACGAGAATGAAAAGCTGGTAAAGATCGCGAG
>JAPYNK010000058.1 GCA_028285825.1 Arenicellales bacterium
CAAGATTATGATGCTTAATGCCGATCCAGTTTTCGTGACTGCTGTATGGCCTTGACTGCCCAACCGGGAATTTCATTCCACCAGTTTCCATGCTTGAATTTTGCAATTCTCCGGAGCGGTCGATCAGGGTCGGAATTGTCATAAAGACAAACCTCATCGGATTGCGCGATCATGATCGGCAGATTGTCACATGAACGTGCAAATCGGCGCTTGACATCCTCTTGCTTGACATCGTGTCCACCGAGCTTGACGCGATTTCGAATTCGGTCCAGTGCAACATCGGGCGATTCCAGGAAAATATAGTGCAGTGAGACCATGTAGTCCTTTTTTCGCGCAGCTTCAACATGTCGAAAAATTCCCTTTCCGCTAAGTGTGGTTTCGATCAGATGGGTTTGCCGGGATTCCAGGGCCGCCCGCCTTTGCGCCAGGGCCACCCTTGCCGGCGACTGGATACTATCGCCATCCGGTTGACGGCGGGCAATGGCATCAGGATCAATCATGAACGTGTTGCCGAAATATTCCGTACGTGTCAGCGTTGATTTTCCACAACCGTTAGGACCGGCGATCATATAAAGTGTGGGCATGTTTCGATATTGAGACTTTATGCAGGACGGGGTTTCGGTGGTCTTTTCAATATCCGTTCTCCATCCTTGGTTCGTGCAATATAGCATCCATCTGCTCGAATTCCATACAGCGTTCCACCCGCTTCAAGTTCGGCGGCTAAAATAGCCTTGACTCGCTCGGCAAGGTCTGCAGGTTCATTGGTCATGAGTGGTTCCTCCAACGTGAATTTTATAGTTGTCGCATGACCTTTTTTTTCTTGAGAAGTGGATTTCATGGTCTATACCTTAGACTGAAGAGCATCAAGTGCATGGGTGCTTGACAAAGGGTAATGCCCTGTTTCCGAAAGTATCCCGCAACAGTCGGTCAATGTCCAGCATCAACGTCTCCCGCCGCCGGTCCGCAACCGGAAGTGCGGCACCATATCGCAATTCTGCTTGGTTGATTGTCGAAAAAAACTGAATTCATGGAGGGTTGTTGACAACCCATTCTTCAACCGCAGGGTTCGGTGACTTGCAGAGCAACTCGGACACGACATTCATGTCCAGCAACACGTACATGATTGCAATCAATCAAATGATGGGAGTTCGCGTCCCGTTTTACGTGGCGGTCATTCCAGATCCACCCCGTCATCCGGATCGAAATACGGCCGAGCAATATCCCCAAGATTCCGAAAGCGCGATTCACGACAGGCTGCTTCTGAAAGGCAGCGAATTCCGTGCAAAAGATGCTGAATTCATGATTATAGTTGGGAAAATAGATGAAGCGGCAGCCTACCTTCTCAAGCAGGCTGACCAGATTGACGGCTGCTATTGCGGCAGTCTGAGGCAATGGAATCGGATAATTGGCATCTTGTCGCCAGCCTGCCGGGTTCGATCTTGGAACGTGGATGCTCCAAAGTGTATCACCATGAAATCCAATATCCTGGAAAAGCTGGACGAACTGTCCGTAGTCATAGCTGACTGGAAAGATTTTGATTATCACGAAGCATTCAGGGAGCAGATCATGAAAGCATATGGTTTCAAAAAAGTTTCTGCTCAAAGTATGGGGAGAGGAAATGAACGAAAGATGTTATCTTCTGAAAACACAACTGCTGGGCATCGAGTGCGCAATCTGGCATCGTTTAGTGGTTCCCGCCAGTATCATACTGGATCGGTTGCACGGTATGATGCGGTGTCCTAGGTTGGACCGATAGTCATCTGCACGAATTCACCATCGGAAAAGCGATACACGGAAAACCCGGAATCAAGAGAAGACGGGCTGATGAGCGGAGTATACCGGCCTGGGAATCTGATCAAGCGAAACGGCCGCACTTTCCACTATCTTTACGACTTCCGGGATAGTTGGGAGTACGAACTTGTCCTTGATAATGAACGTTATTTTAGGGAATTATAAAGAATACTCGATAAATGGTGGACGAGGAGAATAGAATACGTAGATGGAACTGGGAGATATCGATTATCTGGAAGTCTGGTCAGTCTTGGGATTGAGGCATGGGCCTGCATATCCTGGATTTATGGTCAAAAAGTGAATTTTCCGGATTTACTAGGGCCTCCGGAGTATGCGGATCATTGTCGTATGCACGGGAATCACAATGTATCTGAACTGGATCTGGATTGACGGTTTTCGACCCTCTACCAGATTTTTCAGGCTGGTTGGAGATATTGAGGATGTAAACAAGCTGTTCTATCGTAAAGAATCGGGCGATCTAACGGCAAAACTTGTCTACCTGAACACTCAATTGTCCAGACTTGGCATTCAGTCTCCACAGATAAACGACATTGCCGACTGGCAAGTCTACCTGAACCTGTTATATTCGCTTTGTCGTCAAAAGGACTTGAAGCAGGCCAGAGGACTGTATGAAAATCTTATCCTTCATTTTCGCAAAAGAGATGCGGAAACCTGAATGACCCGCTGGTCAAACTGGAAAGATGAAGAAGCATGTTCCACTCCAGGGGAACAAGACAAGTAATGCCAATATTCCAGCCAATAGACATTGAAGACTTTCGACGTAGAACCCGCTGGAAGGAAAACTACAACTTTGCCAAGGTTGCATCACGGCTTGCCGACTACGGCTACAGCTGCATACGTCTTTCCGATGACTGGAAGGGAGCGGACTTCATTGCCTGCCATGTTAATGGAGATTATCTCAAAGTGCAGTTGAAAAGCGTGTTGTGCATGTATGAAAGATACCGGGGCAAGGATTTGTACATTGCGTTTATACACAGGAAAACAGGAAATTTGTATGTCTATCCACATGATGCCTTTGTCGGGTATTTGGAAAGTGTAGGACATCGCAGTATTCAAACAGTTTCATGGAACGAGCATGGCGGTTATTCGTGGCCAAATCCACCCCATGAGCTATTAGACTGGCTTAATTCAGGCAACTGGAATCTGGATTCTGAAACAGGTGATCGGGAATGACCAACTGCAACATCCCCAACCGCACGATCTTCTGCCATGACAATCTGGATGTCCTGAAGGGCATGAACTCGGAGTGCATTGACCTGATCTATCTTGATCCGCCGTTCAACAAGAACAAGAAGTTTACCGCGCCGATAGGAAGCAGCGCGGAGGGGGCAGAGTTTTCGGACATATTCCGGGAGGAGGACATAAAGTCCGAATGGCTGGTTACGATAAAGGAAGACCATCCCGAACTCTATCACTACCTCAACGGAATTAGAGGGGTTGGCAATCCGTACAACTTTGCCTATCTTGCCTGGGATTACACATTTCGACTAATGGATTTGCCGAGGTTCTTTAACCGAAAGCATGATTTAATCCTGTTCTACGCAAAAGGCAGAAATGCCTTGTTTTCCATGCCGAAAGAACCCTGGACTCGGGAAGAAATCATAGCCAGCAGAAAACAGAAGATTCATTTTAGCGAAGACGGAGAAGAAATGATTTGGATGCCCGGCAGAAAAGGCAAAAGCAAAAGCCGTCTGAAAAAACTGAATGACATTATTCGTGAAGGAAAGGCAATTTCCGATGTCTGGAAAATCCCGATAATTTCATCCTCAGCCAAGGAGCGCACGGGCTACCCAACCCAAAAACCCCTCGCCCTGCTTGACCGGATCATCAAGGCATCCAGCAACGAGGGAGACATGGTGCTTGATCCGTTCTGTGGCTGTGCCACCACTTGCGTGGCAGCGGACAATCTCGGCAGACAGTGGATTGGCATAGACATATCCATCAAGGCCTACGATCTGGTTCGGGACCGGCTAACGGATGAAGTTGCCAATCCCGGGAACATCCTGCAATTCAAGAACAGGATTCACTTGAAAACCAGTCCTCCAAGGCGAACGGATCTGGACAGGGACTACCGGGAACAGAAGTTTGTCTACATAATTTCGCATCCCGGCTATCCCGGCGAGTACAAGGTCGGCATTGCCAAGGATGCCGGCAAGCGTCTTGCAGCCTACCAGACGGCTGATCCGGAGCGCGCATACAGGATTGAATACAAGCTGGAAACGCCTCATTTCCGTGAACTGGAAGCACATATCCACAACCTATTCCCCAACAAGCACGAATGGGTACAGGCCGACTATGAGGATATTGTCAGGGAAATCGAAAACTACAGACCGGAACAGTCATGAAGTACAGGGCAAAACTTGATCCGAAAGTCGATCTGGCAGGGGCTACCCCTGAAACACTGGCACGGGCGTTGCTACGACCGCGGCGATTGAGATGTCCCGGGCTGATCTTGTGGAAGGCTCCGCTGTGCGCCCACTTGAGGGTTGCCCGGAAAGATTCAACGCCGTTGGTATGCGCCACGTCCCTGACATGCTCGGATACGAAGCGCCTTATGCTTTCATGGTTGCAGGGCAGGGAATCGTAGACTTTGGCATCATCGGTATAGATCGTTGCATCGACATCCGCATTCGCTGATGAATGGGTGCAGGGTTTCCCTGCTGGTATTGTCTATAACTTTCGCTCTGACCTTGTTGGTCTCGCGATCCTTCATGCCACAACGGCCCTCTTGCCAACCGCACCCCGGTCAATGTCCTTGAGTTCCTTTCTTTTCCTGTTGCTCATGCTGGAATGTCTGCTGCCAAAATAGCTTTCGTCCACTTCAACGGGACCGCCAAAAGTGTACTCATCGTCCTGCATCCATGCTTCACGGATACGTTGAAGCATGGACCATGCCGTAGGCTGGGAAACCTTTATGTCCCGGTGCAGCTGCATGCTCGATACCGGCTTGGGGGATGTCAGGCAGAGGTAGATGGCAATGCACCATTTCTGCATGGGGACGTTGGATTTCTGCAACGGGGTTCCTGTCTTGACGCTGAAGTAGGACCGGCAGCCCTTGCACCAGTAGGGCATGGGCTTGCCGTTTTTCACGGAGCTTGTGTGAACGCTCCCGCAGTGGCCGCATAACCGGCCATCTTCCCATGCGACGCTTTCAAACCATCGGGTGGCGGCCTCGTTGTCGGGAAACATGTTGAACATGTCCATGAGGGATATTTCCTTTCTGTAGTGTTTTCCCGGTGCCTTGCTCATTTTCATCACGCTTTCTTTTTATAGGGTGATGAAATTGTATACAATCAGGATAATTTTGTCAAGTATTCTTTATAATTTTATTATTTTAATCAGGAGCTGGAAACAGACCCAGCCTGCCTTGAAAGTGAACAGATCTGTCCACTGGAAGATTGCGGGTGGCGTGCACGGTTACTTTGAATTCTATTTGGCTGATAACCTCAAAGGATGCTCCAAAGGGAAAATGCAGAAATTTGATGTCAGTATCTCCAGGAATTTCCTGGCCAAAAATAAGTTGGCGCGACTGTAGCGCATGGCTTGATGTACAATGGATTTGTCCAGACCTTGGAGATTCCAGTTTTTGTTTCGGGAAAACGTTGTCTCATGGTCGGGCTTTTTGAAAACAAGCTTTATTCTGGAGTATGAGTTATGAAAGTGCTTGCAGATGTATGTGTCATTCCCATGGGTGTCGGTCTTTCGGTATCCGAGCATGTGGCAACCTGCCAGAAAATCTTCAAGGCGGCCGGCCTGAATTATTCGATGCATTCCTATGGCACCAATGTGGAGGGTGAGTGGGACCGGGTGATGGATGCCATCAAGTCCTGCCATGAGGCTGTGCATGGTGCTGGGGCTCCAAGAATCAGCACCACCATCCGTTTGGGAACGAGAACCGATCGCGACCAGTCCATGCAGGACAAAATCGACAGCGTTAACGAAAAACTGGCTTAATCTGTCAGAAAAGGCGGCCCGGAAGCCGCCTCCGTTTCATGCAGTCCGGCATGGCTCAGCTGGTGTCCTGGCACCCCATAGCCCGGTCCGCGCCGGTAATGATCTGGTTGCTGCCCGTCGCAGAAGCATTCCGTGACGTCCTGCCGCGTCGTGCCGACCGCAAAGCACCCGCTCCTCGAACCACCGCCGGAAGGATGGACAACAGGATTGACCGCCCACTCCCCTCGGGTCTTGAAGCAGCGGCGTATCAGGGGACTTGAAGCACTCGCAGTACCCGAGTAGAGAACTGCGACATAGCGCGTATTGTTTTTCAGGTTGCCAAACTGGTTTCCGCTCGTTGCCGATATGGCGAACCCCGGGCTTCTGATTGTCCCGACTGTCCTGCGCTCCCCGCCTGTTTTCCATGACCTGCAGATAGACAGGCTTTCCGCTTCCCGGAACGGATCCGGGATTACCCATGTTTCGCAGCTGGCCATTGGTGAGTCCCGGAGTGGAAATGGTTACGCTATTCACTGTGGGGCTGCCGCTTATGTTCACCCCGGCTGTCGGCCGAAGTTCTGACCAGCCGCCCAGCGTGCAGGCCTCCGTCCCTTTCGTTGCGGGAATAACCAGCTGCCGGGCCTGCACCGGTACTGCAAGCACCGCCAGCACGGCCTGGCGGCGGTCACCCACGAGAAGCCCGCGGACACGCCCAACAGGGTAACAATCCCCAATGTCCGTGTCGGGATGGACGTAAAGGTGATGACGTCATTGGAAGGCCGCGCCATGAGCGGGCGCGTTCTGTCTCGGAGGCGGGGGTTCCGTCTGGAAGCCCGTGCCGTTGAAGGCCGGCTCTTCCCCCGGAGAGCAAAACCGGTATAATGGGGGCAGATACCAACCCTGAGGAAGTCATCATGAAGCCACCATCAACTTTCACCCCCCCCCCACTCTCTAGAATACGTTCCGTTAACAGGCCCGCGGCCTTCCCTTTCGTCCGCGGGCGTACATGAGGGGTGGAGATCAATAACACGATGGATGATGATGGCGGGTCTGGCCGCCTCCCTGCTGACGCTGGGCG
>JAPYNK010000059.1 GCA_028285825.1 Arenicellales bacterium
CGGACCGTCTGCAAACCAGAGTGCATGTTCAAGCCCGAAATTCGCATCCATGACCGCCCCCTTGGCAATGAGTCGATCATGGATTGAGGTGGTGCGCTGACGTCTCGCAGCCGGCAGGGTTTCGTTCGGAAAGGTTAGAGTGAAACGTCTTTCATAATTTTCCTTGGCTTTCAAGGTGCCGTAATGGGGCGATGCGAAATCCCCAAACCGGGCAATGTCCATTGCCCATACATCGATTGATGGTTCACCGTCAATCATCCATTCTGCGAGGCAGAGACCGACTCCACCGGCCTGGCAAAAGCCAGCCATGACACCCACGGCAACCCAGTAGTTCTGCATGCCGGGTACAGGTCCAATCATCGGATTGCCATCCGGTCCAAATGTAAAGGGGCCGTTTACAATTTTTCGTATGCCAGTGCGTTGTAAAGCTGGAATTCTCTCGAATCCGGTCGCCAGTTTCTCCTGAATGCGTTCAAGACAGGGATCCAGCAGGTCATGTCCAAAATTCTGCGGGGTTCCCGCTACCGACCAGGGTTCAGCGCTTGACTCATAGGTGCCGAGAAGCATCCCCATCTGTTCCTGTCGGAAGTAGATATTACCCTCATAATCGATTCCTGCCGGAAGACGCTCACCATGCTCGACAACCTCCGGGATATCTTCGGTCAGAAGATAATGATGTTCCATCGGTTGAACAGGTAGGTTCAGTCCTGCCAGATGTCCAACTTCACGTGCCCAGAGTCCTCCCGCATTGATCACGAATTCGGTATTGATAGTGCCTTTTTCGGTTACGACATCCCAGGTTTTATCAGGTCTCTGGACGGTCTCGATCACCGGAGTATGGGTGTGATACTGCGCCCCGAACGTTTGTGCTGATTTGGCGTAGGCATAGGTCACTCCCGAAGGGTCGATGTCTCCATCCAGTGGATCCCAAAGTGCCGCACGGTATCGTTTGGCATCAATAAGTGGATGCAGCCTGGCAAGTTCATCCAGGGAAATGAATTCCTGATCCAGCCCCATGTACCTGGCTTTGGATCGTTCACGTTTTAGGTAGTCGTACCAATCCTGATTGGAGGCCAGATAAAAACCGCCCGTACTGTGCATTCCGACGGATTGTCCGGATAGTTCTTCCAGCTCACGGTAAAGATTGATGGTGTATCCTTGAAGTCTCGATATATTTGGGTCTGAAGAGATGGTATGAATCTGTCCGGCCGCATGCCAGGATGATCCCGAGGTCAGTTCATTTCTCTCAAGGAGCACGCAGTCTTTCCAGCCGAATTTTGCAAGGTGAAAAAGAATTGAGCATCCGACAACTCCGCCGCCAATGACAACAACTTTTGTGTGCTTTTGCATGGCTTGATTGAGCCCTTATTTCGGATTCAAGATTTCGATTTCGATAAATTCGAATTCAAAATCATTGATATTGACGACATTGTGTTCGACTCCTTCATTGCGAGAATAAGACACGCCAGTGGCAAGATCCAGGACTGTCGATCCTTCATCGGATTCAGCCATTAACTTGCCAAAATTCAAGGGCACTACAATGTAGTCGTGGGCGTGTCTGTGCCACCCTGTCTCGGCACCGGGCGCGAAACTCCATCGAGTTACGATCATTCGGTCATTCCTGATCTGGGTAGTCGGGACGGCAGCGGGTCTGGATTTTGATTTGTTCATGATGTTCGGTTAATGATGTACATTCCATGGAGGGCAGATTGCTTGCCTAGTACCACTTGTCGGGCAATTCCGATTTTCGCCTGCCCATAAATTCGAGGAGTTCCTCGTTTTTTCCTTCGTCCATGGGCGGGATCTGGTAATTCTTCAGGATATCATTCCATCGTTCATGGGCGCGCTGTCTCGAATCCAGGGATCCATGCTCCTGCCATTGCTCAAAACTGTCATTGTCAGACATGCTGGATTCAAAGAACGCAGTTTCATAGTTTCTCAAGGTATGTCGGGAAGCCAGAAAATGTCCGGCGGGTTCAACTTCAAGGTAGGCATCGCGGGCCATGGTATTTTCATTGACAGGCATGCCCGAGAGCATTACCTGATAGGCAGCAAGGCGATCCGCATCCTGTATCAGTTTTTCATATCCGGTGACCAGCCCGCCTTCCAGCCATCCTGCCGAATGCAGTACGAAGTTGGCGCCTCCGAGAATTGTCGAGAACATTGAGTCGGCGCTTTCCGCAGCGGCCTGGGCATCGGGAAGTTTGGAAGAGGTCAGCGAACCGCCGCAACGAAAGGGAACGTTCAGTCGTCGGGCCAGTTGTCCGACAATAAAATTGGACATGACCGGTTCGGGCATGCCGAATGTAGGGGCTCCACTTTTCAGACTCATCGACGATAGGAAGTTGCCGAGGATGAAGGGTGAACCCTTGCGAACCAGCTGGGTATAGGCTCCAACGGCCATACCTTCTGCCAGAGCCTGAGCGATGGATGCTGCCGTAGTAGCAGGTCCCATGGCTCCACTCAGAATAAATGGCACAGCGATCAGAGCCTGACCGGCGCCACAATATACTTCTGCTGCTTCGGTGACTACCTTATCGACCAGCAAAGGAGAGTTGGTGTTCACATTGCCCATGATTACGCAATGATCTTCCATGAATTCCTCTCCAAACAGAATCCGGGCCATGTCAACACTATCCTGGGCTCTCGACTTTTCGGTGATGGCGCCAAGAAAAGGCTTGTCGTTGTAGCGCATGTGCAGATAGAGCATATCGAGGTGGCGTTTGGATACCGGAATATCGCAGGGTTCGCAGATCACAAGGCCGGTATGATGGATAGACGGAAGCGAGTAGGCTATTTTGACCAGATTTTGCAGATCATGAATAGTGCCATAGCGGCGTCCCCCCTCCAGATCCTGGACAAATGGAGGTCCAAATACACAGGCAAAAACATGGTTATCGCCACCAATTTCAACGGTTTTCGAGGGGTTTCGTGCATTCTGAAAAAATGATTCGGGAATTGTCCTGCAAAGTTCTCGTGCCATGCCACGAGGTATTTTTACCCGGGTACCGTGCACATCGGCGCCGGCTTGTTTCCATAATTTCAAGGCCTGCGGGTTTTCACGAAATTCAATGCCTATTTCCTGCAGCAGCCAATCGGCCTGGTCTTCAAGAGCAGACAGCCCTTCGTCACCTAGGAATTCATAGTAGGGGATTTTGCGTTTGATGTAAGGGGCGGTGGCGACCGACTTGGGTTGACGCCGCTCGTTCCGGCTGGAAATACGCCTTGATCTCTTGTCTCGTCTCATCATGCCTTCTTGCTTAACACTAAAACTGATGAGCCGGTGTCCTAGGATCGTTCATGAATATTTGTAGAGAGAGTGGGTTGTTGTGGCTTCAATGCGATGCAAATCGTATTCAGCATAATACCTGGCTTTTTGATGTCCATATTGCAACCGCCCTGAACATTTTTTCTCCATGAACGCATGATGATAAATCTATGAGTGTTTGGTTCTGTTGTCAAATGATTTCGTGTTCGCCCGAATCCCGATAGCCCTGCCGACTACTTTCAGATTTCCTGATCCCGAAATAAGGCTATTTGTACCGGGAAACATCATCCCGGTTTCATCTCTTCATGGCTTGAATTGTGGGTCTTGATTCGATATCGGTCTCAAAAACCTGATACGGAATTTGCATAAACGATGGCATTTTCCTGTATCATGAACCCTGCATGTTTGGGTGCGTATGCAAATTCTTCTTTTGCAGCAGATTCAGGCTAACGAAGATACAGTGAGTCGATGTTGAATAGGCGATAGTCAAGGTTCTGAACTGGGTAGAAGTCAGCAGGAACCCGGAAAATTCGTTATCAACTAATTACTCCCACCCGGTAGAAGACATTGAAATCCGAGTTATCGGCGGGCATGAATCACCGGATGGACAAGCCAAGCCGCCTTCAGGAATTGCCTTGAATGGCAAATTAGTGGAATTGATGGATAGCTCTCAACGCAATCAGCCATGCACCAGTGCAATGATAAGCTTGCAGCATGATCGATGCAGGAGTTCGTGATAACAAAAGCCATGAAAGAAGTTGATTTGGCACTGACTTTCGACGATATTCTTCTCGTACCCGCAAAGTCCTCGGTTTTGCCGAAAGATGTCAGTCTAGAGACAAGATTTACCCGGAAGTTACGGTTGAAGATCCCCCTGATATCAGCCGCGATGGATACCGTAACAGATGCAAATATGGCGATTGCTATCGCTCAGGAAGGTGGAGTCGGTGTGATTCATCGTAATCTGGCCCCATCAGAACAGGCCAGTCAGGTGCTCAAGGTCAAGAAGTTCGAAAGCGGCATCATCACCGACCCATTGACGGTCGGCATATCATCCAGGGTTGAGGATGTGACCAGTCTCATGCGCGAGCACAGCATTTCCGGAGTCCCGGTTGTTGAGGGCCCACGGGTAATTGGCATTATCACCAGCCGAGATTTGCGGTTTGAGGAAAACCCTCATACCCCTATTTCCGAATTGATGACACCGCAAGAGCGATTGGTGACCGTCGGGGAGGATACCGCAATGGATCAAGTCAGAAGCCTGCTTCACCAGCATCGAATCGAGAAGGTGCTGGTGGTCGGGGATGACTTCGAATTGAAGGGCATGATCACGGTGAAGGACATCCAGAAATCCCGGGATTTTCCCAACGCATGCCGCGACAGGAGTGGACGCTTACTGGTCGCAGCTGCTGTGGGTGTTGGGCCGGATGCCGATGAGCGTGTCGAAATGTTGATCAATGCCGGCGTCGACGCCATTATCGTTGATACTGCACACGGTCACTCTTCAAGCGTCATTGAGAGAGTCAAGACCATAAAGAACGGCTATCCGGTTGAAGTGGTTGGAGGAAACATTGCTACCGCCGATGCTGCCCGAGATTTGGCTGATGCCGGTGCCGATGCTGTCAAGGTTGGAATTGGCCCGGGCTCGATTTGTACTACGCGTATTGTTGCAGGGGTCGGCGTCCCGCAAATTTACGCAGTCAATCAGGTAACTTCATTGCTGAAGGGTAGCGATATCGGAGTGATTGCGGATGGTGGAGTTCGTTATTCCGGCGATATCGCCAAATGTATCGCAAATGGTGTTGATTCGATAATGGCCGGCAGCATACTGGCAGGATCGGATGAGGCGCCTGGCGAGATCGAAATGTATCAGGGTCGACCCTATAAATCCTTTCGAGGCATGGGATCAATTGGAGCGATGCAAAAGGGCTCCAGAGATCGATATTTCCAGGACAAGACCGAGAGTGCCGATAAGCTGGTTCCAGAAGGTATAGAAGGCCGGGTGCCATACAAGGGACCAGTGATCAATATCATCCATCAGTTGATGGGAGGGCTGCGAGCCAGCATGGGTTACACAGGCTGTCCCAATATCCCTCATATGCAAGAGCATGCCAGGTTTGTCAGGATAACCAATGCCGGCATGATCGAAAGTCATGTTCACGATGTATCCATCGTCAAGGAAGCTCCAAATTATCGGTCCAATCAGTCGTAACGCCATATATCTTGCGGATTAGGTATTCCCGAGTAGCCGGCCACCATGATTTCCATTGTTTGCATGCTGACTCGGCAATATCCCGGTTTGACATCTTCGAAACAGTTCAGCTCTCATGTTGCAAGCTACCCATCCCGATAAAAACGGGTTGTTGATTCTTGATTTTGGTGCCCAGTACACGCAGCTTATCGCGAGAACCGTGCGCGAGCTTGGGGTCTATTGCGAAATTCTTCCTTACAGTATTGACCCTGTTCAAATTGAAGAGTCCGCTTGTCGGGGCATCATCCTCTCGGGTAGCCATGCCTCGGCTTATGAGGATCATGATGTTTGCTGCCCAGAACTGGTGTTTTCCATGGATGTTCCTGTATTGGGAATATGTTATGGAATGCAAACCATGGTTTCGCAGTTAGGGGGTGAGGTTGAGAGTGCTCCAGACAGGGAATACGGATATGCAAAAGTAGAACTGATAGAGGATAGTTCCCTGATCGATTCAGCAGATTCCGATCTGGAGGTATGGATGAGCCATGGAGACCGAGTCAAGTCTCTGCCCATTGGGTTCAAGGTGATAGGTCAAACAGAGAACTGTCCGTTTGCCATCATTGCAGATCCGGCTCGCCGCTTCTATGGAGTGCAGTTCCACCCGGAAGTTAGCCATACGATTCAGGGAAGAGACCTCCTTGCCCGTTTTGCCCGGGATATCTGCGGATGTGACAATGACTGGACTGCTGCAAGCATTGTACACAACCAGGTTGAGCAGATTCGCAAACAGGTCGGAACTGAAAAAGTCCTACTCGGTTTGTCCGGTGGCGTAGACTCATCTGTAGTTGCTGCCCTGCTCCATGAAGCAATTGGAGATCAGTTGACCTGCATCTTTGTTGATACAGGTCTCTTGAGACTCAATGAAGGTGATGAAGTCATGCAGGTGTTTGCCGAGCATATGGGCATCAGGGTTCTGAGGGTGAATTCAGCCGAGGAGTTTTTTGCAAGGCTGGAGGGTGTGCATGAACCCGAAGCAAAACGCAAGTTGATCGGAAACCTGTTTATCGAGATTTTTGAGCGAGAAGCTGAAAAAATCGAGGGTGCAAACTGGCTGGCACAAGGGACCATCTATCCCGATGTAATTGAGTCGGCAGCAGGCAGGTATGGAACATCAAAGTTGATCAAGTCACACCACAATGTGGGTGGTCTGCCTGAACGGATGAAGCTCAAACTTCTTGAGCCATTGCGAGAGCTGTTCAAGGATGAGGTCAAGAGGATTGGTCACGAGTTGGGGTTGCCGGAAGTGATTGTCAATCGTCACCCTTTCCCCGGTCCCGGCCTAGGGGTCAGGATTTTGGGTGAGGTCAGGCAGGAGTATGCTGACCGGTTGAGGCTGGCCGATGCGATTTATATCGAGGAATTGAGAAACCACAACCTCTATGATGAAACGAGTCAGGCTTTTGCAGTGTTTTTACCGATAAAATCGGTCGGGGTGGTGGGTGATAATCGTGCGTACGAGTATGTGATTGCTCTTCGGGCAGTCGAGACGATAGATTTCATGACCGCAAACTGGAAGCGTTTGCCTTATGAACTTCTGGACCGTGTCTCCAACCGAATCATCAATGAGGTTCGAGGAATCAGCCGAGTGACCTATGACATTTCAGGAAAGCCACCTGCAACAGTCGAGTGGGAGTGATTCCGCGCTTGAAACTCCATTGGGAGAATGGGCGGAAATATTGAAATCCTCCTTGATGTAAGTGAAGGGTTTTCATGTACTGTGAGCTGTGGTTTTTCCTGCAAAAGTTCAGTCAATCTTGCATCGCTTGCAGAGAAGTCATGAAAAATTTTCTCCGCTGTTGCTCGATTTTTCCTTTGTGTGGGCTTGTGATGGCTTGATCAATGACTCGCTGGAATGCCCGGGTCTTCGTGGAGCTTTCGGATCATCTTCAAGGTCAGCGGGCGTTTGTGGTTGAGAATTGCGTATACGCGGTCTCTTTTACCGATCATCGGCTCCGGGTCTTTTACTTAGTGGTTTAGAGTGTTTCCAGCGATGTCATGGGTACAACCAGCTTCATTGGGTTGCTAGTCAGTGGCAAAAAGAAATCGAAGCAACTGTAAAAGCTCAGTGCATCTTGGTCTAGCACATCAAGAACGACGCCTAGCGCGGGTATGCCCTTTGGATTGCATGCTATTTGGTGGGCATGTCTGAGTGCATGCATCAATGTTTTTGTCCCCAGTCCTTGACGATGAAACTGTTGGTCTATACCAAGTTGGGCAAGCAGGATTACGGGCGCAGGATAGCGCGGTAGGCCGGAAGGATTCGGTGGCTCTTCACGCGCCAATGTCAGATGAGCCAGAGTGTAGTAAGCGGCCACGTTAGATTTCGCTGAATTTTTTTCCAGTGCATAAGGCGGGACAAAGGTTCGACTCAGGTTCAACGACATGTTTTTCACCGCGTAGCGGTGAAGGTAAGCGTTAATCCTGCCCTTGCCGCACGCGCTTACCTGCGCTGGCGTGCCGCCAAAGGCGAAGCACCCGCCGGCAAACCTCTGCACATCGTTATGCCATCGAAGGGGCCGGCTCATTTGGCTTGCGGAGGGCCCGGTCTTGAAGCAAACTCGTAAGCCAACTTTTGCAGCATTCGGAGAGGAAGCGCTTTGGAACGCAGCCTTGTCCGTATGCAAGAACAGCACATAATTCGTGTTCGCCTCAAGTGCGAAGCCGGGGCGCAAAGCTCCGGTATAAGTGGAAGGGTTGGTTGAGGACACAAACTCTACTATAAGCCTGTGGGAAAAACCGCCAGTGCCATCAGCTTTACTAATTCCCTGATAGAGGGTATAGGGATACGATCCGGCTTCCGGAAGGAAATAGCCCCCACCTATATTTGGTAAAGTGAACTCCGCACTGGTCTGCCCTACTGTGTGTGTTCTTGCGAGAATGAGACTAGCAGTCTTTTGCCCGACACCTGCGCAAGCCGCACTGCCGGCAATACCGGGCACCTGCGCCATTGCCGGCGAAGCCATCATTGCCGCCAGCGCAACGGCCAGGAGGGCCAGTCTAGGGCGTGTTAACACAATTCACCATGAATGTGGTACACTTGCTACCCGTGTTTTCAGTTGAAACAATGCGGAGGAACAGGCAAGTGGAACTCACCCCGATACAGTACGAGCGCATTGCACCGCTGCTGCCGAGGCAGCGGGGCAATGTCAGCCTC
>JAPYNK010000006.1 GCA_028285825.1 Arenicellales bacterium
CGCTCACTCAAGTGTTGCCGCAAGCGATCCTTGGCATTCATTTTCGCAGCTTCTATCCACCTGGCCCGATGGGTTCTGACTCGCTGCTTGATCGCAACCCGATATCCACTCTCCAGGGAAAAGACCTGCTCTAGCGATCCGCGACTGTCAATCTTCTCGGCAATCAGGATTTCTCGCGGAATGGTTGTACCCAAGTAGAACTGCGGCAGAAAATCTTCAATCAGTCGCGATGGATTGCGGTCAAGGGGATTCTGCTGAATCTCCAGTCGAGAGCCGAGATTGCGCCCCCGCCTGATCGAGACCACATTGAAACAGGCCATTCCTGATTCAGCAGCAACTGCAACCACGTCGGCATCCTCCTGTCCCGAGGATATGTACTGGCGTTCGCGAATTCTCTGCAAGGAAGCAATCCGATCACGATAGACTGCCGCCTCTTCGTATTCCAGCTCAAGCGAAGACGTCTCCATGCGCTGTGCCAGCTCTTCAATCAATACCGCATCCCGGCCCTCAAGCACTGATATCGCTTGACGCAAATCCTCCGCATAATCCTCTGCTTCAATGCGCCCTACACAAGGCGCACTGCAGCGCTTGATCTGATACTGCAAACAAGGCCGTGAACGGTTTCGAAAAAACGCATCGCTGCATTGACGCAATTGAAACGTCTTATGCAGATGGCCGAGCATCTCTCGCACTGCAGCAGCATTCGGATAAGGGCCATAGTACTTTCCCGGATTGGATCTGGAACCCCGGTAGAAAGTGAATCTAGGGAACTCATGATCCTTCTCCAGTCGGATATAGGGATAGCTTTTGTCATCGCGAAGGGAGATGTTGTAACGCGGACGCCTGGACTTGATCAGATTGTTCTCGAGCAACAGTGCCTCGCTTTCCGTCCGTGTAGTCTGGATTTCCGCATGGTGGATTTTCTCGACCATCAACCGGGTTTTCAGCGATGGACTGTTCTTGCGAAAGTAGCTTTGCATCCTCTTTTTGAGGTTTTTCGCCTTGCCAACATACAATGCATGTCCGTCCTGGCCGGTAAATATATACACACCCGGCTGTTCGGTGACATGCCTCAGGAAGGATTTCGCATCAAATGGCGCAGGAGCATCAGCCATGCTGCAAGCTCCGACCTCTTTCGGGGCATGCATGTCCTGTACCGGTCAACTCGTGAACCGGACAAATCCGATTGAACCATCCAGTCATAAGAATTAAAATACGCACCACTTCCCCTTTTTTCTTCCCACTCTTTTCAACCCATGAAAATATCGGCATTCGATGCCCGTGTTGGCAATCTCCTAGAGTACCAAAATAAACTGTTTAGGGTGCTCAAAAAAAACCATGTCAAACCGGGCAAGGGGGGTGCTTTCGTGCAGCTTGAAATGAAATGCATCAGCGATGGCACCAAACTCAACGAGCGATTCCGCTCCGAGGACAAGATGGAGAAAGCCTTTATCGAACCCCGCAATATGCAGTACCTGTACATGGATGGTATCAACTATGTATTCATGGACATGGAATCCTTCGAACAAATCACCATGACCGGAGACGATCTACAGGAGCAGGTTCCCTTTCTGATGCCGAATATCCCGGTCCAAATCAATTTCCACAGCGGTATGCCGGTGGCCGTCGAACTCCCTGCTTCGGTGATTCTCGAAGTGGTGGAGACCGAAAGCGTAGTCAAGGGCCAGACCGCGTCGGGAAGCGGAAAACCCGCAGTCCTCGAGACCGGTCACAGGGTCACGGTTCCAACTTTCATCAATGTCGGCGAGAAGGTCAAGGTCAACACCGATAACGGAGAATATATCGAACGTGCCTGACCTATCGCAAGGGCAAAAGTCTGCCGCTCGGGTATTTCCAGCACAATACCGGCCATGACTCCCGAAGAATTTCGAAAACTCGGTCACTTGCTTGTCGACTGGATTGCCGACTATCGAAGCGATATCGAGAAGTATCCGGTTCGCTCGCAGGTCGAACCGTCTCGCGGCTCTGGGCATTTCCTGGGAGAGCTGCCCTAGCCTGACCGAAGTCGAAGAGCTGGTCTGCGACTGGATGCGACAACTGACCGGACTGTCCGAAAAATGGCATGGCTGCATTCATGATACGGCATCCACGGCCTGTCTGACTTCACTGATCGTGGCTCGCGAACGTGCTACCAGACTGGCCCAAAATCGCGATGGACTCCAAGGCGAAAAACGACCCCTGACTGTCTATGCCACGGAACAATCACATTCCAGTGTCCAGAAAGCTGCATTACTGGCAGGTTTCGGGTTTAACAACATACGCTACATCGGAACCGACCCCGACAGCTTTGCGATGCAGCCCGAAGCTCTGGCTGAGGCCATCCATCAAGATCTGGATGGAGGATGCCTGCCATCGGCAATTGTTGCCACCTCAGGCACTACCGGCGTGCTCTCTTTCGATCCACTGGAAGCGATTGCAGAACTTGCCAGCAAGCACGACATCTGGCTGCATGTTGATGCAGCAATGGCTGGAAGTGCCTTGATTCTTCCAGAATGCCGGCACCTCATGCAGGGCATTGAACTGGCGGATGCGATCTCATGGAATCCTCACAAGTGGTTTGGTGCACAAAACGACTGCTCCCTGATGTATGTTCAAGATACGGGCATGCTGAAATCCGTGATGTCCACCAACCCCAGTTACCTGAAATCCGCAGCGGACTCGGAAGCAACCCAGTTACGCGACTGGACAATCCCGCTTGGCCGACGTTTCCGAGCCCTCAA
>JAPYNK010000060.1 GCA_028285825.1 Arenicellales bacterium
CACTCTTAAAGGCATTTCATATTTGCTGGCAAATTCAACCGCACGAATTTGCATGACCTTGGCCCCGGACCCCGACATTTCAAGCATCTCTTCATAGGTAATCCTCGGAATTCGGGTTGCGTCTTCAACCACACGCGGATCAGCAGTGTAGACACCATCCACATCGGTGTAAATCCGGCATTCATCCGCTTTCAAGGCAACTGCGAGAGCAACTGCCGTGGTATCCGACCCCCCTCGCCCAAGAGTGGTGATTTCGTTGGCAGGGCTAATTCCCTGAAAGCCGGCTACCACCACGACTTTTCCTGCCCCCATGGCTGCATTGATCGCTTCTCCGTCAATTCTGGTAATGCGTGCTCGGCCATGCACGGAATCCGTAACAATTGGAACCTGGAAACCCGTAAATGACTGGACCGAGACCCCCAGGTTTTGCAGGGCAAATGCCAAAAGGGCAATCGTCACCTGTTCACCGGTTGAGAGCAGTGTATCCATTTCCCGGGCAGACGGTCGAGCAGTCATCGATTTGGCAAGTTCAACCAATCGATTGGTTTCACCGCTCATGGCGGAAACCACCACAACCAGTTTATGTCCCTGCCTGACCCCTTCGGCAACATTCCGTGATACAGACTGGATGCGCTCGATCGAACCAACCGAGGTACCCCCGTACTTTTCAACAATTATTGACAATGTCTATCCTGCCTGCTTTATGCATCCCTGCCTTCAGGAAAGGTTATCGCGAACCCAGGATTGAACACTGTTTAGCGCGTCTTCGAACTTGTCAGTATCAGGACCACCGCCTTGTGCCATGTCCGGTCTGCCGCCCCCCCTGCCGCCAACCATCGAAGCCATATGCGAAATTAACTCGGATGCAGAAATATGCTCAAGCATGTTTTTACTGGTGCCTGCGATAAATGTGACTTTACCCTCAGTTATGCCGCCGACTACAACAATGCCGTTACCCAGCCGACCTCTCCATTGGTCAACAGCCATGCGCATGGATTTGATATCCGAATCATCCATCCTTACGGTAACCAGTTTTGCATCACCAATTTCATGCACAGTCTGTCCAGTTCCACCGCTTGCCAATTGAGCCTGTAACTCCTGAACCTGTTTTTGCAGACGACGATTGATATCATGCATTGACTCGATACGCTCAAGAAGCCTGTCCTGACTGCTATTCAACATGCCGGATAGAGTCTGAATCAAAACCGACTGCTGTTCGCAGTAGGCCACAGCCGCCTGACCCGTTAAAGCCTCAACTCGTCTTATGCCGGCGGCTATTGCAGATTCAGACACAATCTTGAAATATCCGATATCGCCAGTTCGCCTGACGTGGGTTCCGCCGCAAAGTTCAAAGGAAAAGTCCCCCATCCTGATGGTTCTGACCCGGTCTTCATATTTTTCACCGAATAGGGCCTCTGCGCCAGACTCCTTTGCCTTATCCAGATCCATGGTTCGAGCTGATACATCATGGTTGGCTCTGACATTGTCATTAACCAATGATTCAATTCGACTCAATTGTTCCGAATTGATCGGTTCATAGTGGGAAAAATCAAATCGTAGTCGGTCTGGTTCAACCAGAGAACCCTTCTGCTTCACATGCTCACCCAACACAGATTTCAAGGCAGCATGAAGCAGGTGAGTTGCAGAGTGATTACTGGCACAGGACTGGCGATCATGATCGGCAACCAATGCCCGGCCCTGCTGCCTTAGTGAAATGTTTCCGGATACAAGCTGACCAAAATGACCAATCGTCTTGTTCCCGAGATAGCGGGTATCAACGACTTCGAATTTTCCGCTGTCAGTCGCAATTTCGCCTGAGTCGCCAACCTGGCCTCCACCTTCTGCATAAAATGGAGTACGGTCCAGAATCAGCCATCCAGACTGATTTTCCAGAATCCGGTCGGATGATCTTTCTTCAACAAGTATCTCCCTGATTCGTACATCCTGAACATTCAGGGTCTCATACCCGATAAACTCTGTTGGCTCCTGCGAAAGAATCTGGATAGATTCATCTTGAACAAAGCGGTTGGCTTCTCTCGCCCGGGTTCTCTGCAATTCCATTTGCTCATGAAAGCCGTCCATGTCAACTTCAATTCCGTGTTCCCGAGCCACATCCGCAGTCAAGTCTACCGGAAAGCCATAGGTATCATAGAGCCGAAAGGCAATTTCTCCGGAAATGGACTTTTCAGTGTTCCCGTCTATCAGTCCATCCAGTATACCCAGACCCTGCTCCAGCGTCTCGTTGAATTTCTCGTTTTCCTGTCTGAGTAGTTTTTCGATATGCTTGCGAGAAGATTCTAGATTGGGGACCGAACCATCCATGTATTTGGTCAATGGAGATACCAAGAGATGCATAAATGGCTCCTTGCATCCCGCCTGATAGCCATGGCGAACTGCACGCCGGATAATTCTGCGCAATACATAGCCTCTCCCTTCATTGGAAGGCAAAACACCGTCTGCAATCAGGCATGCCGACGAACGAATATGATCTGAAATCACCCGTAGGGACTTGCTGCCCAGATTGTCAATATCCATGATTTTGGCAGTTGTCCGAATTAGGTTGTCAAACAGGTCAATTTCATAGTTGCTGTGGACATGCTGCAGAACGGCAGCAATCCTTTCAAGGCCCATCCCAGTATCCACTGAAGGTGCGGGAAGCGGTTCAAGGGACCCATCAGCCTGACGGTTGAACTGCATGAACACCAGATTCCAGATTTCAATAAACCGGTCTCCATCCTCGTCAGGCGTTCCCGGGGGGCCGCCGGAGATTTCAGGGCCATGGTCGTAGAATATTTCGGAACAGGGTCCGCAAGGACCGGTATCGCCCATTTGCCAGAAATTGTCCTTGGCTCCGATGCGGGTAATTCGGTCCGCTGGGAGACCGATCTGGTCCGCCCAAATTGAGGCGGCTTCGTCATCGTCCTCAAAAACGGTAACCGATAGCCTTTCGGCAGGTATTGCAAAGTCAACGGTCAATAATTCCCAGGCAAGCCGAATTGCCTCATCCTTGAAATAGTCCCCGAAACTGAAATTTCCGAGCATCTCAAAAAACGTATGGTGCCGGGCTGTATATCCCACATTCTCGAGATCGTTGTGTTTTCCGCCTGCCCGCACACAACGCTGGGCTGTGACGGCACGGTCATATGGGCGTTTTTCAAGCCCTAGAAACACATCCTTGAACTGAACCATGCCGGCATTCGTGAACAGCAAAGTCGGATCATTGCCGGGCACCAAGGGACTGCTTGGCACAACTTCATGGCCATTGCGGGCGAAGAAATCCAGAAAAAGCTGCCTGATATGCGTAGTTTTCATTCGATTCGATGCTGTCAGGATCAGTAATGTGTGTATTGAGAGAGTTCGGCCTGACTAAATCCACGCTGCCTCAGAAAACGCAACTGTTTCGCCAATTCCGGATATTCTGTGGGCAATTCGTCGCCAAACTTCTTTTTGCGAACCTGCTCTGCGAGTGTTTTCCAGTCATTCGAATATGGTTCCATCGCCGTCTCAATCAACTCATCCTCTATACGATGATTTCTAAGCTCATAACGCAGTAAATCCGGTCCCTTGCCTGCGCCATAGCGAGACCTGCACAAGGATTCCGCAAAACGCCGATCGGATTGAGCATTCCTGCTGATTAACTGGCGCATCACTTCCTCACAATCTTCTTGTGATGCCTGCCTCAAAAACTTCTGGAGAAGTTCATGGTAGCTGTATTCGCGTTTTGCAAGCAGTCGATAGGCTTTGACAACCAGTGCATTTACAGTCTTTTCAGACACGGATTAATCACGAATTTTTTCGCATGAGCCCGCTAGCTGGCAAACAGGATATCCATGTCGGCTGATCCGGCTTTTCATGGTTCAGTCTTTTTCAGAATCCGGTGTCGATGACTGCCCGATACCCCTAGACTTTCTGATGGCCTGTTCGATTTCTGATGCAATGTCCGGGTTCTCTCGCAGGAAATCCCGGACATTGTCGCGTCCCTGGCCAATTCGATCAGATCCATAGCTGTACCACGCCCCTGATTTCTCGACAATGCCTTCTTCAACCCCGATATCGATTAACTCGCCCTCCCTGGATATTCCGATTGAATAGAGAATATCAAACTGGGCTTCCTTGAATGGCGGAGCAACCTTGTTCTTGACGACCTTGACACGGGTGTGATTTCCATAGATGTCATCACCTTTCTTGATCGTGCCTATTCTTCGAATGTCCAGACGGACTGAAGAGTAAAACTTCAAGGCATTGCCACCAGTTGTGGTCTCCGGATTGCCAAACATGACCCCGATCTTCATGCGAATCTGGTTGATGAATATAACCATTGTATTCGAACGCTTCATAATGCCGGTCAACTTGCGCAGGGCCTGAGACATCAATCTGGCTTGAAGACCCATGTGACTGTCTCCCATATCGCCTTCGATTTCAGCTTTTGGCGTCAATGCGGCAACGGAGTCGATGACTATGACATCCACCGCGCCTGAGCGGACCAGCATGTCTGCAATTTCCAGAGCCTGCTCTCCGGTATCGGGCTGCGAGACCAGTAACTCATCAACGTTTACGCCAACCTTTTCGGCATATACCGGATCCAGGGCATGCTCGGCATCAATGAATGCAGCCGTAGCACCTGTCTTCTGAGCCTCGGCAATTACAGAGAGCGTCAAGGTGGTTTTGCCGGAGGCTTCCGGGCCAAAAATCTCAATGACACGTCCTCGTGGTAGTCCACCTATCCCCAATGCGACATCGAGACCGATTGAACCGGTAGAATAACTCTGAATGTCTTCGCCGACTTCGGAATCTCCGAGCCTCATGAGCGACCCTTTGCCAAACTGACGGTCAATCTGACCTATGGCATTTTCTAATGCCTTTTGTTTATCTGCATCCATTGTCCGTTCTCTGAAAACTTGTGTTGCCGAACCTCACCCAATCAAGCAAAAATGATGGGGTGGAATTTTGATTAGTGTACTTCCAATAACTGTTCGGATTCTATCCCATTCGCGTATTGAAACGGGAAATGCAGGGGATATTGTCTGCTCTATAAGTCAGCCGGGCGAATCAAGTGAAGCAGTCTCGAATTTTCTGCATTCATGGTCTCGATAACTGCCACGGTTGCAGTGGTCATCAGCTTTCCTGATGGGTTCGACCGGGCCTCGGGGCAGTAGTGCAGGAGAAGCTGGTCCATGGTCGGATTGTGCCCAACCACCATGAGCCTGTCGTCATCCGGCCAGTTCGCTTCAACAACATCCAGAACAGTCCTTGTGGAAGCCATGTAGAGTTGATGTGAATGCAGTATTTCGGGATGATGTTCTTCCCAGCCCGGAGCACCCATGACCAGTTCCAGGGTTTCACTGGTCCTACTTGCGTCCGAACAGAAAACTCGATCTGGCAGGTATCCGGATCCTGCGATCCATGCGCCGACCCGCGGGGCATCTCTTCTACCGCGCTCATTCAGGGGACGTCCATGATCATTCAGGGCTCCGCTATGCCAGTCGGATTTGGCATGGCGCAGCAGAAGAAGCAGTCTACTCATTTTGCAATGGAATCGAGGCTTTGGGGTTTTTTGACCGGCTCCGGATGTGGCTGGTCACGCCAAGGATGAAGCCCTGCAAACGGCATTGCCAGTGATGTTGGCATCCGATGCCCCACTTGCAAGATTGGCATCCCTCCGGTAGAAACGCGACCACGGTGAACTTGACGGTCTTCGCCGATGCAAGAATGATCCGGCAGTATTGAACACGACATGTACTGTATTGACTGATTTCGATATTGCAAAAGCAAGATTTCAACAGCAGCAGGAAGACCAGCAGTCCGATCATGAGAAAGAACGAAGCTTGAGGAGTCGATTATAAAGGGTCTTGTAAACTGGGTGTGCGTCAATATTTGACAATTCTCGGAAACCCGTGACAGGCATGTCATTTTTCCGTTGTCTTATTCAATTGTATATTCGATGAACAGAATACTGCCGGAAGACACCCATGACTGCCTCCGAACTCTAGCAACTCAAGTCGAAACGCATTAACCTGCTCTGGCAACTGGCAACAATCCGGGATTTCCCCCGGGTGCACTGTCGCATAAGTTCTGCAAGTGCGGCAAATCTTGCTGTCGCCCTGCCTGACCATCCCGGGCATCCCGGATGGGTGCCAACATGCAAGGCCGGGGACAGTCTCAGCACCCATGTTCTGGCTTTTGCGCTGGAAGATACGCAAAGGCAGATTGCCAAACGCTTCAATGCGCTGATCAGGGAACTGACTGAAGTCAATGAACAGCTGTGCCACTTGCTCCTGAAGGCATGCTAGGCAAAAAAACACTGATCATGCCTGACCTGCCGGGAACTGAGGCTTCTCAACCCCGGGAGATTTCAAAGCCCTTGAGACTTCAATCAGGTCCAGTACCCTGAACCTTGCCGCTTCGGTCCTGGAAGCATTTCTGAACGGCGACAGTCCGGATCATCGGCCAACCGCTCTGCCTGCCCCGGGAAGCAATCGAGATTATCGACACAGTACCATGCTTCTACCTGTCATGCTGATGTTGCATGAAGCAGTCAAACGGCTCGAGTACATCTTCCATCTCCGCAAAGACTGGACGTTAATGGCTCTTTTGGGATTCCAATCCATACCCTGCACAAGCACTCTGGACAACTGGCTGCCTGCGTTTGGCAGGTGCCGGCCATCGAGAAACGCCCTGCAGGAGATCAACCGTCAGCTACTGCAGGTGGGTCTCAGGCCCTGTGATCATGTGACTTTGGATATGGAAGCTACGGCAATTCACACGAAAAGGAAAATGGTTCGGCACACCTACAAAAAGAGGTGGGGATTCATGTCGATGGCGGGGCACATCGTCGAAACGGTTCAGGTGGCACATAACTGAGCTACGCAAGGCAATGATCCGTCGGTAGCCCGCAATGTCGAGTTTTTCCAATCGAT
>JAPYNK010000061.1 GCA_028285825.1 Arenicellales bacterium
ATGCGGCTGTATGCCGAACAGATCCGGGCCTATGTACCGGGGCGCTACAGCGTTCTCGGAACCGATGGGTTTGGTCGCAGTGACACGCGGGCCCAGCTGAGGAAGTTTTTTGAAGTTGATCACCGCTACATTGCTAGTGCAGCACTGAAGGCGCTAGCCGATCAGGAAGCCATTGACCCGAAAACGGTAGCCAAGGCGATCAAGAACCTGAAAATCGATACCGAAAAGCCCAATCCGAGAAAGGTGTAGCACAATGATTGAAGTTAAAGTTCCCGATATTGGCGACTTCTCGGATGTAGAAATCATTGAAGTACCGGTCAATGTGGGTGACCGGGTCGAACCTGAAGAACCCTTGCTGACTCTCGAGAGCGACAAGGCAACCATGGAGATTCCATCTCCGCAAGGCGGGGTGGTCAGCAAATTGCTGGTGAATGTCGGCGATCGCGTTTCAGAAGGATCGGTGATTCTCGAGATGGAGGCGGATGCCGGCATGACAACGGATGTTCCAGATGACCAAAAGAAGGCCGACGATGAGGAATCACCCCCGCCCCAGCCGGCAAAAAGCCCCGAAACACCGGCAAAAGCGCAAGCATCTCCCGAACTGATCGCAGAGCCTGTCAAGACCGAAAAGCCGGTAAAATCAGACGTACCCCCGGCTCCCGAGAGAACCGAAAGATCGGATGCAATTCCGCATGCAAGCCCGGCTGTCAGGCGTTTTGCCCGAGAACTCGGTGCCAGTTTGCACAGGATCAGGGGAACTGGGCCCAAGGGCCGTATCCTGAAGGAAGATGTCAAAGCATGGACCAAGCAGCAGCTTGAGGAAAAAGATCAAAAGACAAGCACTCCAGGACTCGGATTTGCACCCATGCCGGAAATCGACTTTTCCGAGTTTGGCGAAACTGAAAAACTGTTCCTCTCGCGCATCAAGAAACTCTCAGGACCGCATCTGCATCGTTCATGGGTCAGCATTCCTCATGTAACCCACCATGATGAAGCAGACATCACCGACCTGGAGGAGTTTCGTCGTTCGCTCAAGGATGAAGCAGCAGGCCAGGGCCTCAGAATTACAATACTTTCCTTTGCCATGAAAGTACTGGTCAATGCGCTGAAAAAATTTCCAACGTTCAATGCATCTCTGGTCCCGAACGGCGAGGAGCTGATTCTCAAGAAGTACTTCAATATCGGGATTGCCGTGGATACCCCGAATGGCCTGGTGGTCCCGGTCATTCCAGATGTAGATCGAAAGAGTATTTTTGATCTGGCCAAAGACCTGTCGGAAGTTAGTGAAAGAGCTCGTGAAGGCAAGCTGAAGCCATCCGATCTCAAGGGTGGATGTATCAGCATTTCAAGTCTCGGCGGCATTGGCGGGTGTGGCTTCACGCCAATTATCAATGCGCCTGAAGTGGCCATTGTTGGCCTGTCTCGGAGCAAGATGGCCCCGGTCTGGAACGGAAAGGAGTTCGAACCCCGCATGATGCTCCCAATTGACGTATCGTATGACCATCGCGTGATAGACGGTGCAGAAGCGGCTCGTTTCTCGGCACATGTCGTGCATTCGTTCTCGGATGTCAGAAGACTGGCCCTGTAGATTTGCATCATGACAAAAATAATCGACACACCGGATTTGGGGGACTTTGAGAATGTCCCCATTATTGAAATCTTCATCTCAGAAGGAGACACGATCGAAGCGGGAGAAAATATTCTGGCCATAGAAAGCGACAAGGCAACCATGGAAATTCCTTCGACTGAAGGTGGGACCGTCGTCAAGCTACTGGTTTCCGTGGGTGATCCGGTCTCCATGGGACAACCCCTGGTCGAGCTGGATGCCGGCAGCACTGCTGATCAAGCGGCTTCTTCAGTGGAAACTCCAAAGGAGAAAGAGGACGAGCCCACCCAGGAAATCCCGACCCCTTCCGAAGCCCGGAAACCGGCATCCGGCGTGCCTGAAGGAGAAGGCGACCTGCATGCGCAACTGGTGGTACTGGGATCCGGTCCTGGCGGATACACTGCGGCGTTCCGGGGGGCAGATCTTGGACTTGACGTCATTTTGATCGAGCGTTATCCGACTCTGGGCGGGGTATGTCTAAACGTCGGATGCATTCCTTCAAAAGCACTGTTGCATGTCGCCAAAATGATTGATGAGAGCGAAGAGATCAGTGAAGCCGGCGTAATCTTCGAACAACCCAAACTGGACACTGCACAGACCCTGAAGTGGAAGAACAACATTGTCAGTCAGCTAACGGCCGGGCTTGCCGGGCTGGCCAGGAAAAGAAGGGTTAACGTAGTTCAAGCGACTGGCACATTCAGCTCCCCTCATTCAATCCGCCTTGATAACGGGCAGACGGTAACGTTTGACCAGGCGATCATTGCTGCCGGTTCCCGTCCGGTGGAACTGCCCGGCTTCCCCCACGGGGATCCCCGGCTGATTGATTCGACTGGTGCCCTGGAACTAGCCGATATCCCCAGGGATCTTCTGATCATTGGTGGCGGCATCATTGGACTTGAAATGGCGACGGTCTATCATTCGCTTGGCAGCAAAGTCCATATTGTCGAGATGATGAAGGATCTGATGCCGGACACCGATCCGGATTTGGTCAGGCCACTGTTCAAGCGGATCAGGCAACGATATGCGAATATCTGGCTGGAGACACGCGTAAAGGGAATCAATGCCGGCACGGAAGGGCTTGAAGTCAGCTTTGAAGGAGAGAATGCTCCGGATTCAATGACTTTTGACAAGGTTCTGGTGTGTGTCGGGCGTACTCCGAATGGAAATGAGATCAATGCCGAGTTGGCTGGAGTCAGTGTTGATGAACGCGGATTTATTGCTGTAGACAATCAGCAAAGAACCAATGTGGGACATATTTTTGCCATTGGAGACATTGTTGGACAGCCGATGCTGGCCCATAAGGCCGTTCATGAAGGAAAGGTTGCGGCAGAAGTTGCTGCTGGCCTGAAGAGTGGTTTTGACGCTCGAGTGATTCCTTCGGTGGCTTACACGGACCCTGAAGTAGCCTGGGCAGGGATAACCGAAACCGAAGCCAAGGCGCAAGGCCTGGATTTCGGAAAAGGGGTGTTTCCATGGGCTGCCAGCGGTCGCTCGCTGGCTCTTGGCAGAAACGAGGGTGTCACCAAGCTGCTGTTCGACAAGCAAAGCAATCGTGTCATCGGTGCCGGCATAACCGGAACCAATGCCGGAGATCTGATCGCTGAAGCGGGGCTTGCCATAGAGATGAACGCCGATGCCGAAGATATGGGACTGACGATTCACCCACATCCGACTTTGGCAGAAACTCTGGGATTTGCCGCCGAGGCCTTCGAGGGAACGATCACCGACCTGTACATGCCAAAGAAAAAGTAGGGAAATCATACACGGCTGATTTTCCGAATCCGGATCTGGCAAGACCTGCATGGCCCGAATGAATAACCTCGGTATTTCATGTCAATGCTTCATGGCAACATTTCGGGTTTTCGGACAGGCACTCATACACTTCTGCTCTGCCATTATCGGCTTGTGATGGGACATTTCCCAACCAGTCGATTGCGGTCACAATTTTTGAAGGATCGAATTCTACCGCCCTAATCTGCCCTGCATAATGTTAAACAGTTCTGGCCCACGCACAAATGTATTCAATATCGACATAATCCTTCCAGATCGGCAGCTTGAAGAAGAAGAGACACTTCAACTCCGGACCCGTTTCATGTCGGGGTCATACAGTGCCCGGCGGTGGAGTATGGCCGGTACCCGCTGAGTAGCCACTTCGAGTTCATAGGTGCCACTGTCAATCCAGTCGTTCTCCACCCCATCCGGATTGCGGACATAGCCAAGACCAATAGCCCTTCCGATGGTGTATCCATATGCTCCACTGGTCAGCCAACCGACCCGCTCTCCATTACGGTAGATGGTTTCCCGGCCGATCAACGTGACTGAAGCGTCTGCCGAAAACCCCATCAAGCGCTTTTCGAGGGGCTCGGATAGCTGCTTCTCGAGAGCCTGACACCCAATGAAGTCCTTGTGGGTTTTAAGCTTTACGGCGAACCCGAGACCTGCTTCAAGAGGGGTATGATCCGGCGTTAGATCGGATCCCCATGCCCTATAGGCCTTTTCGAGACGCAGCGTTTCAATGGCTCGATAGCCAGCATCCGCTATCCCATACGCTGCGCCCGCTTCCATCAAGGACTCATACACCAAAGATGCATCCTCGCGGCGACAATGCAGTTCCCAACCAAGCTCGCCCACATAGGTAACCCGGACTGCCAGCACCCTCATGCCCCCTATCCGGATGTGGCGAACACTCGCAAATGGAAAGTCCTGATTTTCAAATTTACCTTCTCCGACCGCCTCAAGGACCGCTCGAGACTTCGGGCCCATGAGCGACAACACAGCGTAACCATCGCTAACATCTTCAAGTCGGACTGATTCTCCCGATCGAAAATGACTTTCAATCCAGTGCCTGTCATGAGTGACGAAGCCAGTACCTGTCACAATATAGTAGCGATCCGGCTCAAGGCGGGTTACGGTCAGATCGCACTCGATTCCACCGCGGGTATTCAGCATCTGTGTATAGCATAGTCGCATGGGCTGACAATCGACATCAGCGGCACAATCCTCCGGTTTGCTGCCCGGCGGCGCAAACCAGTTCGGTCGCTCCCACCCCATCTTCTCTCCGAAACATCCGCCTCTTTTCTTCAAGGTTTCGTACAAGGGCGAGCACCTCGCACCTCGGGCACTGTGATGTTCTTCAGACGGCCAAGCTATGGTGTAATGCTTGCCATAAAGTTCCAGTGTTCTTGCTTGCACCCAACTGCGGTCGCGGTGGACTGAACCGAATCGACGGATATCTACCGCCCACAGATCGTAGGGCGGTTCACCAGCAACTATCCATTCCGCCAGTGCCTTGCCAGCACCGCCACCGGCCGCAATGCCAAATGCATTGAAGCCGGCACCAACAAAAAACCCCCGCACTTCCGGGGCTTCGCCAAGAATGAAGTTGCCATCTGGCGTAAAACTCTCGGGACCATTGATCAGTTGCTTGATGCCAACCTCCCCCAAGGCCGGCAATCGGGACAGGGCCAGAGTCATCATGGGTTCAAAATGATCCCAATCGGGATCCAGCAACGAGAAACTGAAATTCCCAGGCAATCCATCAACCGACCAGGCAATGGGATTGGGCTCATAGCCTCCCAAGACAATGCCTCCCACCTCCTCCTTGTAGTAGGTCAGTCGATCCGGATCCCTGAGTGTAGGCAAATCCGGAGTAACCCCAGCGATGGATTCAGTCAACAGGTACTGATGCTGTACCGAAATTAGCGGTACATTGACCCCGGCAAGACTCCCAAATTCTCGGGCCCATTGACCGCAGCAGTTCACCACGGTTCCAACCTCGATTTCACCCATATTCGTTTCCAGTCCGGTCACCCTGCCATCCTGCATGCGCACTGCGTTGACATGACACCCCTCAACAATTCGAACCCCTCGATTTCCAGCTCCCCGTGCCAGTGCGCGTGTTATATCACCAGGATTGGCCTGACCATCTGTAGGCAGGTATGCTGCTCCTAGCACATCATCGATATCCATGATCGGCCAAAGGGCCTGCGCCTCTTTGGGTGTCAGAATCTGCATATCCAAACCGAAACTATGGGCAGTCGTGGCCTGGCGCCTTATCTCCATCATCCTGTCGGCATTACAGGCCAATCGCAAGCCCCCATTCATTTTCCATCCGGTTGCCTGACCGGTCTCCTTCTCGAGGCGTTTATACAGCTCGACAGAATGTCCGAGCAGTTGGGTAATGCCAGCCTGACTGCGCAATTGGCCGACCAGTCCTGCCGCATGCCAGGTGCTGCCGCTGGAAATCTGGTCACGTTCAAGAAGAATCACGTCATCAACCCCCAGTCCTGCCAAGTGGTAGGCGGTCGAACAGCCCATGATCCCGCCGCCCACGACTACCACATGGGCCCTATCCGGCAAGGCACTCATGCCCGCATAGCCTCAAACTCTTGCAGGGCGCTTTCAAGTCGAATGAGATTTTCCTCGGTATAGAGCCGATAGTCGACATCGAGAGTGGAATGGATTTCCGAGACCATGCTCCACATGCTTTCACGCAGTAACGAGGCACATTTCATGGCGTTGTAGGCAATCCATAGCTGCTCGTCCACTTTCCTGTCGAAATAGGCTTCAAGCAGCCATTGCTCCTGGCCTTCATTCAGGCCATTGTTCGAAGAAAGGCCACCAAGATCAAACAGCGGGCTGTTGAATCCTGCATAATCGAAATCAATCAGCCAAAGACGCTCCCCGTCATCGATAAAGTTTGCAGATAGCAGATCGTTGTGTCCAAACACGATATCCACCGTTCCGACTGCTGCTTCCAGTTTCCCTGCAACATCCAGCAGCTCCGGGAGCCGACTTTTCATCCGACTGCCGTCAGCTTCCAGAGTGGCCGCATAATCCCGCACTGCGTGAAAAACCCAGAACATCAGGATGGGCCCGCGAAGATATCTTGGAATTTCCTCATGACAAGACCTTACCAATGGCAAAATGCGCTGCAGATTGCCGGTCTCGCATACATCCTGTTCAGTAAATGTCCTGCCCTCAATGTGTTCCAAAACCATGATTCCAGGCTCATGATAAATGACCGCCGGAGACAATCCAGCCGCATGCGCAGCATGGCTGGCAGCAAGTTCATTGAAGCGCATAATCCCGTGTATCGGAATATTTTCACCAGTGCGAACGAAGAATCGCTGTCCGCCTGATTCAACAACAAAATTTGCATTGGTGATGCCGCCCGAAACGGGTTCGGGTTCCACTGGCCCGTCCCAGAGTTCAAGCTTCCTGATTCGGTCGATAATCTTGGTCATGATACTTGATGTAAAGTAGTTGGATATAAATTCAGTTCCCGTCAATACCGAGAGCGGTGCGCCGTTTGGCAACCCAGGCCTTGATAAGTCGATCACAAATAATGGCAATGGCTGCCACCGATATACCGGCAACCAGACCTCGACCCGTGTCTGCCTTGGTTAGTGCGATATAGACCTCTTGACCAAGGTCCCGAGTACCGACCAGGGCAGTGATCACCAGCATCGAAAGCGCCATCATGATGGTTTGATTGATGCCCAGCATGATTTCAGGCAGTGCTATGGGCAGTTTCACTTTGCGCAATATCTGTCCACGAGTGCACCCGAAGATTTTGGCGGCTTCGACCAATTGAGTCGGGACCTGGCGCATGCCATGGTCTGTATAGCGTATGGCCGGCGCAATGGCATAGGCCACGATCGCCAGCATGGCAGCAAAATCACCGACCCGGAACAGCATGACGACAGGTATGAGATACACGAAGGACGGCAGGGTCTGCAGAGTATCGATACACACTTGCACGATGCGATGCCCCCGCTCGCTGTGCGCTGCCCAGATGCCGATGGGTATGCCAATCAAGGATGCAAATACAACCGATATTCCGCACAGATAGACCGTTATCATTCCCTTTTTCCATCCTCCGGTGAATGCGATTAACAGAGTGAGACACACAGTCAAGAGTGCCAATTTCCAACCGCCCAGCCGATAACCCAGCAACATCACGAAAGCCACCACCACGACCCATGGAGTGGCCAGCATGAAGCGTTTCACTGGAATCAGAATATTCAGAAGCAAAAAGTTCTTGAAGGCTTCGAGCTGATCGAAATAACTGACATTAATCCATCTCACTAGATCTTCCCAAAAACCGCTGGTGGTTATGGTCCAGCTTTCCGGATAGGCCCTGGCAAATGGCAGGTATGTCGAGATGAACCATGTTCCGACCAGCAAGACTATCGCCACGGTCAGGTGGAGATGGCGATGAATGAAGAGACCTCCCTTCCGCTTTCGCATCCCCGGCCCCCGACGTGCAAACGACTGGCTAAGACGATCAAGGACAATGGCCAGTAGAGTGATGGCAATGCCTGCTTCGAGCCCGGATCCGATTGCCAAACGTTTCAAGGAAGACAAAACATCGAAGCCGAGTCCCCCGGCACCGATCATGGAAGCGATAATCACCATATTGAGCGATAGCATAATAACCTGATTGATGCCGATCATCAGGCCTGGAGTAGCGGATGGAATCATTACCTTCCAGAGCAACTGGCGCCGAGTGCACCCCTGCATCAGGCCGCATTCGATCGATTCAGCAGGCACTCGCGACAGTGCCAGCATGGTAACGCGAACCATGGGAGGCGTGGCATAGATCATGGTTGCAATCATGGCAGCCACCGGTCCAAATCCAAACAGGAACAGAACCGGGACGAGATAGGCGAAAACCGGCGTCGTCTGCATCAGGTCAAGCACCGGTTCAATTGTTCGGGCAAACCCCGCCTTGCGATGGGCCAGAATACCAATCAGCAGACCGCCCAGAATACCGAGCGGGACTGCGATCGAAATTGCGCTCAGGGTTATCATGGCACTCTCCCAGCGCCCGAAAATCGCCAGGTAGGCCATGCAGGTTCCCGTCAGCAATGCCAGCTTCCAGTCTCGGACCCAATGCCCAAGAATCATGGACAGGCCGATCAGTGCAATCCATGGCAGGGGATGGAGCACCACCTCGGCATTGGGATCGCTGGAAAAGGAAAAACCGGAGACCAGAAGTCCGCTGGCGAACATCAGCGGCCACTCCAGAAGCCATGTGATTGACCGCGTCATTTCCTTGAAGGTAAACAGACCGAAATCCAGATCCTTGGTCAGCCATTCCATAAAATCGCTGATCCAGTAGCGCAACGGCACAGTCCAGTCGCGAGGAAAATTTACTGCCCAGGACCAGTGTTCGCCAAATCCGGCAACCAGCATTGACCCGGCAAGGAAAATTATCCAGACGCACAATGCTCGATAACTGCCTGTCGGCCAGAACCCGGGCATCCGCATGACTAGGGGCTCTTTCATGACGTATGTAAACGATCCGGACTGGTTTGTGCTATCAGGGATATCGCATAATCACATGGCGGGCCTAGATACACGGCTGAACCGGACATCCTAGAGAGCTTGAAGCCCTAATGGCGAAACGTGTAACCCGGGGCCCGGTTCAACCCCGGGAAAATACGACAAATTCCATATTGATGCCAAACGCGTTTAGCTGCACTGGGTCCAGGAGGTCCAGGTGTCCTTATTTGCATTCAACCAGCCCTCAACTACATCTTCCACCGATTTGCCATCAAGGTCTACTTCGCCCACCATGGTTCCCATAGCCTGGTTATCAATCGTAAACGCGCGGATGGCGTTGTAGGCACAGGACCATTTCTCTTCTCCACCTTTCCAGCCGACCTTTTTTATCCAGCCGCGAGGCTTGCCACAGTCATATGCCATATCTGGATTCACGCCTACGGATTTATCCGTATAGCATTCATCGCTGTAACGCGGAAATTCAACAAATTCACCTTCAAATTTTATCGGTGCCCAATGTGGGGTATAGACCCAGCCCAGCCAGGGAGCCTTGCGCTGGTAAGCTGACTCAAGTTCTGCAAACAATGCAGCATCAGTGCCGGCGTGAACCACTTCATAGTTCAATTCGAGTGCTTCAACACGCTCGTCATCGTATCCGCCCCAGGTCACCGGGCCACCAAGATACCTTCCACTTGGCGCTGTCTCTGCCGTGGAAAATACATCCGCGCAATCGTTCAATGCATTCCAGTCTGGCAATCCCGGACATTTGTCCTTCATGTAAATCGGGTACCACCATTCTTCAATGGCTTGCATACCCGTTTCGCCAAGATCTACCGTATTTCCAGTGGCAAGGCTTTTTTCCATGGCATCCTTGCCGGTGGTTTCCCACATTTCCATTGCGACATGCAGATCTCCGGATTCAAGACCGGCAAACTGGGCCAGATAGTCGGCTTGTTGATACTTTACGTTATAGCCCATCTCCTGCAGAACTCGACCCATAATGGTGGTGGTAATGTATTGCCCCGTCCAGTCATGGAGAGTAAGAATGATTGGGTCGGTAGATTCAACGTCCGCCTGAACTGAACTGCTGACCAGCATGGCAGCACCGATCAGAAACGAAGTAAAGAAACGATTGTGAGTTTTTGGCATGATGCACCTCCTAGAAATATAAACTGCAATCAAGACAGTTCTGACAACAGATTTGTGTCAGCATGGTCTTGATGATAACTGTAACCCTATTTCCCACAAATTTCCATGAAAAAATCACAAAATACGTCTTTATTTGTGGGATTATATTGAATTACCATTTTGCGCGGTCCCATGTGTGGCGGGTTGCAAAATCACGAATGACACACTGGATCAATTCAGGGGAGTTACGAAATGAAGCCATTGTCCAGGCATGAAGCAGAGATATTCCGCCTTGCGACGCTTAGGGGATCCTGTTCCATCTCGGAACTGGCGGAACGTCTCGGGGTATCTGACGAAACAGTACGTCGTCACATTCGTCCTCTGGTGGAGAGGGGGCAGTTGGAGAAGGTCCATGGGGGCATCGTACTGCCAGACCGTCTGCGTGAAGCACCGATGGAGCGGCGCATGGGGGAAAACCGTGCCGCAAAACAGGCCATTGCCAAGACAGTTTCTGCAATGATCGATGATGGAGACACATTGATGCTGGATACAGGTTCTACTACTGCGTATGTAGCGGTCGCGCTCTCGGGGAAACAGGGTCTCCATGTAGTCACAAATTCGACCGAAATTGGGCGTATCCTGGCACGTCAGAGCACCAACAAGGTCTACCTCGTCGGTGGCGAGGTCAGCAGTGATCAGTTTGCAACATTTGGCCCGCAAGCCATCGAATTCCTGCACCGTTTCAACGTGCGACATGGCATTCTGTCTATCGGAGGCATCAATAGCAAAAACGAATTGTTCAATTACAGCCTTGACGAAGCGGAATTTTCTCGTGCAGTGATTCGGCAGGCGGCTTCTGTGACAATCGTCGCGGATTACACAAAATTCAGCCGTCATGCCCTGGTCAAGGTCTGTAATGCCACAGACATCGATACCTTCATAACCGATCGGGAACCGCCTCAAGCATTCCGGGAGCTGCTTTCAGAGAATGATACCCATCTGGTTATCGCAGACTCACAGTGATGTTGGATGTTTTCTGAGCTT
>JAPYNK010000062.1 GCA_028285825.1 Arenicellales bacterium
CAGAAAGAACCATGAAACGCATCTATCAGGCTGTTTGTGAAGGTGTTTTGATTGCTGGCGCGACTATCGACAAACCCATTGCGAGGCATGCCAGGGACCGCTTGCGCATGGTCATCTCAGATCATGGAAAACCCGCAAAATCCCATGTAAGGATCAAGCAGAAATTTCAATCCCACACCCTCGTGAAGATCGCCCTGGAAACAGGACGAACGCATCAAATCCGTGTGCATTTGAACTCGGTTGGACATCCATTGGTCGGTGACGCTCGCTATGGATGTCGCACAGTTCTTCCTGAAGCGGCCACTGATGAGCTCATCCAATGCCTACAGGGTTTCAAGCGTCAGGCACTGCATGCAGGTGAGCTGTCGCTTACTCACCCCAAAACGCAGGAAATCAAGTCATGGCAGATTGATCCGCCAGAAGATTTTCAGGGGCTGGTTAATCTGCTCCGTATCGATATACGCAATCGAAACCCTGCCGTATAGACGGCTCACCATATTGGTCATAGCGAAGGATCAATGATCACGATATTGCGTAGGCTCTTCCCACTGCAGGTGTCTTCAATAGCCGTATTGATCTCGTCCAGTGAATAGCGATTGGAGATCAGTTCATCAAGCTTGAGAATCCCCTGCTCGTAAAGGGAAAGAAGCCATGGGACATCGACTCGCAATCGGGTCTGCCCCATGAAACTACCCTGTATTCTCTGGCTGGAGGCAGTCAGGGCCAAGGGCAGGAAACTGCTTTTTTCAGTGGCGGATGGCATGCCAACAATGACCACCTGACCGCCTCGGCACATCAACCGGTAGCTACTGTCAATGGCTTGCCTGGAACCGACTGTCACAAACACGTAATCCGCGCCGTATCCATCCGTTAAGGACTTGATCTCTCTTGGAAGTTTCTCAACCCCGGCATTGACTCCGTGAGTAGCGCCAAATTGCCTGGCAATTTCCAGCTTGCCGTCCTCAATATCGACTGCAATGATAGTCTTGGCACCCGCGATTTTTGCTCCCTGTACTGCATTCAGGCCAACTCCCCCGACACCCATTACCACTACATTGGATCCAGGCCTGACTTGAGCCGTGTTGATGACAGCGCCGACTCCAGTGATCACCCCACAGGCCAGAAGACAGGCTACATCCAGAGGCATATCTTCCGGCAGCCTCGCAATTTGGGAATCATCGACAAGCACCCACTCGGCAAATGCCGCTGTCTTCATTCCCTGGGCTACTTCTGTTCCATTCTCGAGCTTCAAAAGATGGGTTTCATCTTCGGCAGCAGACTTTCCACACAGTACCGGTTCGCCCTGATCACAGAAATGGCAACTCCCACAGGATCGAATCAGGGTCACGATGACCCTGTCCCCGACCGCTATCCGACCAACATCGGGGCCGACTGCAACAACTACACCCGATGCCTCATGTCCATAAATGGCAGGCGTATAACCTCCCCATTCACCTTCCGCATAGTGAATATCCGAATGACAGATTGCACAGGCCCCAATCTTGACTTTCACCTGACGGCCAGATGGCTCGCCAATTGAAACCTCCTCGATGGTCAATGGCTTGCCATGCTCATGACATACTGCTGCTCTCATGTCTCCTGTTTCCGGGAATTTGAAGACAGGATTGTACTACTTCCCATTCTGTGGGGATTCGCCTTCCTGAAATGAATTGAGGTTTTGTGAGATCAAGGATTACACTTGCAGTCTGGGCTGGCGAATTGAACCCGGGAGGGACAAGCCGGCAAGCTTGAGAATGACATATTGCTGCGAAGCATGCTTGCTGGCAAGCAGGTTACAGGCATTTTCCACAACAATGAGGCCGACACCCGCGTCAACCACTTCATCGACCGCGACCAGATGGCCTTTAGCCGAGGCATGCCAAGTCCCTCTGGAACCATGCACCCAAGGTTGATTGGTAAACCGGATTGATGCGCAAGTCAACATCCGACCTCGTCATGCGTACCTGCCGTTGTCAGCCAATGGGATTTTCCGATGAAAAGCCAATGCAGTGAACCGGTTCCTCTGCCATGCCCGGCAGCTCAACCTCATCACTCGCTTGGCAAAACAAGCGCGGAGGCACAGAACAGGATCAGCGTTTGGAGTATTGGGGGCGTTTGCGGGCTTTGTGCAGTCCGACCTTCTTCCGCTCGACGACCCGGGCATCCCGGGTCACAAATCCGGCCACCCGCATTGCGGGGCGCAACTCCGCATTATATTCGATCAGGGCGCGCGTAATCCCATGACGGATAGCACCGGCCTGACCGCTATTGCCGCCGCCCTTGACATTCACGCGAATGTCGAGCTTGTCCGTAAGTTCAGCGAGCTCGAGTGGCTGACGGACAATCATGCGCGAAGTCTCCCGACCGAAATATTCTCCAAGCACCCGATTATTGATGAGAATGTTGCCAGTACCCCGTTTCAGATAAACCCGTGCGGTCGATGACTTGCGCCGCCCCGTGCCCATGTAGACTTGATGTTCAGCCATGATCCCGCTTATAACTCCAGGGGTTGAGGCTGCTGGGCATGATGACGGTGCTCATTACCCGCATAGACCTTCAACTTCGAGAACATGGCCCGGCCCAACTTGTTCTTGGGCAGCATTCCCTTGACGGCCAGTTCGATAACCCGTTCAGGGTGGTTGTCATTCATTGCTCGAAACGAGGTCTCCCGAATACCGCCCGGATAGCCAGTATGACGATAGTATTTCTTGGCCTCGGCCTTGCGTCCGGTTAATGCCACCTTCTCGGCATTGATCACAACGATGTAGTCACCCGTATCTGCATGCGGTGTATATTCCGGCTTGTGCTTGCCCCGAAGACGATGCGCGATACTCGACGCAAGACGGCCCAGCACCTTGTCGGTGGCATCTACAACATACCAGCCTTGCTTGATCGTCTGCGAATTTGCAAAAAAGGTTTTCATCGAATCTCGGCAGCTTGAACTTGATGTGATTAAAATCAGGGAGGCGAATGATACGGAATCAATGCGTGATTTACAAGACATTTTTTTGAAAAAATCCCTGCCGTTATCAGTAAGATCGGACTTGCAGCGGGAACTGGTCAGTGAGTAGGCTATTTCACGATTATTTTTCATTCGAATGAGGCCCGTTAACCGTGGCGGGAAACATCATTCAATGACGTCTGTTTTTTGCTACATTGCAGGTGCTCATCCAAAATCGGATCGGGTTGATTTCCACAAGTTGAATCCTGTTACCGGGACACAGCGAACAATTGTTAATTTAATCGGTGCAGCCATCCAAATCCAACGTATACCTGATCGGGCCAATGGGTGTCGGCAAGACAACGGTTGGCCACAAACTGGCACATCTCATCGACTTCGAATTTCTCGATACCGACCATGAACTTGAGCGGCGAACAGGTGTGACTATCGCCCATATATTTGAGATTGAGGGTGAGGGCGGATTCAGGTCTCGGGAAACCCGCTTGCTTGAGGAAGCCGCGAAATACGATGCCTATGTAGTGGCAACCGGTGGCGGAGCCATGTTGTATGATAGTAACCGGAAAGCCATTAGGGAAAGCGGAAAAGTGATCTATTTGACAGCATCTGTCGAATTTTTATGGGATCGAGTCAGGCACAGCACAAATCGACCTCTTCTGCATACCGAGGACCCTTATGCCACTCTGAGAGAAATCTATATGCAACGCGATCCAACCTATAGGGACGTTGCCGATCATGTTATTGAAATATCGCCGACCTCGGAAATGACTGCAAATCGAATTGCCGAATGGTTGGATATTCAGGTCAGCTAGTGAATCAAGAAGTTACGACCGTTCCAATCGATCTTGGGAATCGCAGTTACGAGATCCGGATTGCGCCTGGAATCTTGGATGATCAACGTGAGTTTCTGGACTGGATCACTGGTGATCAGGTACTGGTGATTACTAATGATGTGGTTCAGCCCCTGTACCTTGAACAACTCAGGCAGGCATTGCCGGGCAAACATGTTGAAGTAATCATCTTGCCTGATGGAGAACAGTACAAAACACTGGAAACCGCAGGTGAAGTTTTCGATAAAATGCTTGCGGTACCGCTCGACCGACAGGTCACCGTGCTTGCTTTGGGTGGAGGGGTTATCGGGGATCTGTCAGGATTCGTGGCAGCGTGTTATCAGCGAGGGGTTGGATTTATCCAGATTCCTACAACCCTGCTCTCGCAGGTCGATTCATCGGTAGGCGGCAAGACGGGAGTCAATCATTCCAGCGCCAAGAACATGATTGGTGCCTTTTACCAGCCACTGCGCGTAATTGCGGATTTATCGACATTACGCACCCTGGAACCCAGACAGTTTTCATCGGGCATGGCGGAAGTAGTCAAATATGGACTGATCAATGACCCTGGGTTTTTCGAATGGCTGGAACAGTACATCGATTCGGTGATGCGGCATGATCAGGTCGCATTGACCGAAATCATTCGGCGATCCTGTCGCAACAAAGCCAGGCTGGTGGAGCAGGATGAGCGGGAGTCCGGGGTTCGTGCCCTGTTGAACCTCGGTCATACTTTCGGTCATGCAATTGAGACAGTAACCGAGTATGGACCATGGCTACATGGTGAAGCAGTTGGGCTTGGCATGCTGATGGCTGCCCGCATGTCTGTCCTGCAGGGATGGCTCAAGGATTCCGACTTCCTTCGCATTCGAGCCCTTGTTGAAAAGGCCGGACTGCCGATCAATCCATCAAGAGACTTCAGGCCCGAAGAGTTACGCGAAGCCATGAACCGGGATAAAAAAGTGCTGGCTGGCAAGGTCCGGCTGATTTTACTGCAGGGAATTGGCAATGCTCTGGTTTGCCGGGATTATGACCCCAAAGCCCTACTGCAAACCCTTGAAGAGTTTGCGATTGGCTAGCCAAGGCCTCCGGAGCCAGCTATATTCGGACTTGAGCACAAGAAATACCCGTTAAGGCGACAAGGGATACCTGAAACAAATTGCACTGGACATCAATCTTCAAAAAGAGGAAATCAGGTGAAAAACTTCACCAGAAGCCATCGGCAAACAATATGCCAGGCATAATCGCCGGAAATTAGAGATGCTTGCAAGGCCCCTGTCTGCCCAGGAAGGGGCAGCGTTGCATTTTGGGCTGAATTGGGGATTGCGAAAGAGGCAAGGTGTTCGACATAGCGGGGCTTTGTTTCCCTGGCTCCGGCAACCCTTCGCTACCTGTTTGATTTCTGCCGGTTGCAGTCCCTGCATAGCATCTGGCAGTTTTCTTCTTTCGTCGGCCCTCCCTCGCACCATGGAGTAATGTGGTCCGCTTCCATTGCGGAAATGTCGAACTGCTCCTTGCAGGAAACGCAAATTCCGTTCTGTCTTTCATAAGCCCACTGCTTCATCATATCGTCGAATGCCCGGATATTCAGGTGCTTTTCATTTCGGGTCAGAAGGTAGGGGTATATGCCCTTCTGGTTGGTTACGTCACGATCCTTGACCAGCCTTGCGGTTTCCGTCTCGATTTCGTCGGGAGCAAGGTCTCTGTGCCTGTGATCGTTGTACAGCTTGCCCCAGTCAACCCCCTTCATGGCCCTCCGCTTCCTGGTGAATGTGGCTTCAATCCAACCGATGACGGACCGAAAATGGTTCCATAACTCCACGGCGGTATGATCGTGCTGGTGTCTCCCCATGTATCTCTCGATGGTTTCGCCACTGTCCTTATGCCACCGGATGGCCGTCTCGAAATATTCCTGCCGGATCGGGGAGCCATTCATGTAGTCC
>JAPYNK010000063.1 GCA_028285825.1 Arenicellales bacterium
AAACTCCTATTCGCGTGAAAAAACAGGCAAAGATCCTCAATAAATCAGTTGCCACATTACTAATGCCAACATACTCCAAACAGAGTGAAAAGCGGTGCTTGCCGTTGCATGAAAATGATGTTCGGCATACTTGTCGCGGCAATATTGCACCGGCACCAGGCAATGCCTGAAGGGTGAATCGTGCCGCTCGCTGATGTTGCACAGCATTATCTGCCTCCATCCTGAAAATCGCGCAATTGCTCGTCAATACGCACAACGCATGGGGGTTGCCAACGGTCCGGTTAACTGTTCGATTTCATTCAGCGTCCCACGAGTGAAAGTGCTGCTGCTTGCGGAAGCAACTCCGACCAGTGCGCTACCGGATAAAGCGGATCGGTTCTCGACTCTACCGAGCTTGACAAGATACGACCTCATTAACAGCAAGAGAGCCTTCCGCGATTTCATTTGGTCATTGTGAGACTTGCTTATCTTCTTGCCTGGCGATTGTCCTTGTCCTCAAGATGGCGGCAAGTCCCCGAGATGCTTCCAGCCTCATTATCCTCCTGAAAACCGCCAATCATGGCATTTAGACTCGCAGATTATACTTGAAGCAAACGTTGTAGTAGTATAAATCATAACCGGCTAGGGCAGTGTTACGCTTCGGAGTTGAACTGGGGCGGGTAAAAAATCTTTAGATTGGACGGTTGCTGTTACTGATAAGGCAGGTCATTTTTCTTCGAGCACGCTCTTGTAATGTGCGGCGCCCTGACCACCGGCAGCGCGCTTGCCGCGAAACTCCCAGTCTCCTCCCTTCGCGGTTGAAATGACCTCTTCGGATTCGCTCGGCTGGGCCCCGATATCATCACGGATCGGCATCGGTCCCTCCACGATCCTGTTCACCAGCCTGCCAAGACCTTCAACTTCCACCTCAACCACATCGCCGGGATATACGGTGCGACTCATCGCGGGCGTGCCGGACAGAAGCAAATCACCGGGCTCCAGAGTGATGCTGCGGGCAATATCGGCAACCAGATAGTGCATGTCCCATTCCATCTCGTCGGTATTTCCGTCCTGCATCACCTTGCCATTGACGATCGTCCTGATCTGCTTGCCATGAAAATCCCAGCCCGTCACCAGGCCCGGACCGACCGGGCATAGAGTATCCGATCCCTTGACCCTCAACATGGAACCCGCATCGGTATCCCGGAAATCGTGCAGACCGTAGTCATTGGCAACCGTATATCCGGCGATATAGTCCCCTGCTTCAGTCTGACTGATGTTGCGGCAGTGCTGGCCAATGACAATCGCGATTTCCCCTTCATAGTTCAGCCAGCTGCAGCGTTCCGGTCTGACGACATCGGCCCTGTGACCACACAGCGCAGTCACTGGCTTGTGAAAATATGTCGGTGCTTCCGGCAGCACGGTCATGAATTCCTCCACCCGGCTTCTGTAATTCAAATGTACGCAGATAATTTTTCTGGGTGCTGTCGGCGGCAGGTGGATGGCTTCTTCAGCCGGTATCTCACGTCCATCCCCCGAGATCAGAATTTCCCCATTGGCTGCAACCGTGGTTGCGTAACCATCGAGCAGTATTCTTCTTGTTTCAGCCATGGTTCAAAATATATTGCCGGATTGCAAAAGTTATATGCTATCTTACACTCTGGAGACAGTCATGGAGCGGGAAATCGAATGAACTTCCGGCAGCATTCGTTAAACTGTGAAGATTTCCCTGATTCAGCGAACGCATGAATCGGTACCCCCAATAGTTTTTGTTTTCGACACCGTTCACTGGTCATATTGACTCTGTTTCAGCACTTATGGAAAACTCGATGCAAGATTCTGAAATCAGGCGAGTGGCGGAGCGTTTGCACATGGCGGAGGCCAAGGCAGAGCGCATCAGGCAAACCTCTCTGGAGTATCCTGCCATGACCATTGAGGAGGCCTATGCCATCCAGAGAGAATGGTGCAAGATCAAGATCTCCGAAGGTCAGTCGATCAAGGGCCATAAAATCGGACTGACATCGCGTGCAATGCAAAAGCAGGCAGAGATAGACGAACCTGATTTCGGCACGCTGTTTGACCAAATGTTCTTCGATGACGGCAGCGAAATCGAATGCCGAAAGTTTTTGACGCCGATGGTGGAAGTCGAATTGGCATTTATCCTTGAAGACAGGCTCGAGGGTAATCGGGTAACCGCTTTCGATGTAATTGAAGCCACCCGTTTCGTTACGCCCGCGCTCGAAATAATTGACTTTCGCAACAACGGCGTCGATCCGGGACAACATCAGTCGCGCACTGTAATGGACACCATTGCAGATAATGCGGCCAATGCAGGGATCATCGTTGGCGGGCGCATGGTGCGGCCCATGGATTTGGATTTGCGCTGGGTTTCGGCACTGCTGTATAAAAACGGAATTATCGAGGAAACCGGGGTGGCCGCCGGTGTACTCAACAACCCGGTCAATGGCATTGTCTGGCTGGTAAAGAAACTGGCACCGTTTGGCATTGCGCTGGAACCCGGCGAAGTCGTTCTTGCCGGCTCCTTTACGCGACCCGTGCCCGTTGCTCCCGGTGATTCCGTTCACGGAGACTTCGGCCATCTCGGGTCAATTACCTGCAGATTCAGCCGGGCATGAAAATACCCTCCAATCCCTTGAAGGCCGCCCTCGGCGGCAACAGGGTTCAGTTCGGTTACTGGCTGGCATTAGCCAGCCCCTACACGGCCGAAATCTGTGCCACCGCGGGCTTCGACTGGCTGATGATCGATGGCGAGCATGCGCCAAACGACATTCACTCGATCCTGGCACAATTGCAGGCAGTGGCCGCTTACCCGTCACAACCGGTGGTGCGGCCGGCAGAGGGAACCCTAGCCAATATCAAGCAATTGCTGGACATTGGAGCGCATAACCTTCTCATACCGATGATTGAGACCGCCGATCAGGCCAGGCAAATGGTCAGTGCAACGCGTTATCCACCCGATGGATCCCGGGGTGTCGGTGCGGCAATCGCCCGGTCATCGCGCTGGCTTGCAATCGACAACTACGATTTTGATATAAACGACCAGATTTGCCTGTTGCTGCAGATAGAATCTCGTGCAGGGCTGGATAATCTCGACCGGATTCTTGAGGTCGACGGATATGATGGAATTTTCATCGGTCCTTCAGACCTGGCGGCATCATTGGACCACATCGGCAATACCAGACATCCGGACGTGCAATCCGAAATCAGAACCGCAATCGCGAAAATCAGGCAGGCAGGAAAAGCCGTCGGCATACTCAGCACTGAAGATGATATGATTCAGGCCTATCGGGAGCTGGGAGCGGTATTTATTGCCATTGGCATAGACAGCATAACCCTGGCGAACTCTGCACGGGCACTGGCAGGACAGTACCTGAAAAAAGAGCCGGTACCGGGACGGAACTAATTCCCGGGTCCATGCCTTTTCCATCCGGACATGTCTCCTGTTTTTGGGTAGCCCGGGTTCCGCAGAAGGCATGACTGGGGATAACCGGATCGGCAACGGGTTGTTTGTTCACAAGACAAGAGAGCCATGCCGAAACCCGAGGAATTACCCTGAGGCGCGGCCCAAGATCAATCAGAGAATCAGTACACATGTTAGATGACTTCAAGCGAATCCGGGTTCTTTCTGCCGATCACCTGAATCTGGCACGCGGCAAATATGTCCCCTCTGGATTAGCGAAAAAAGGGGAAATGAACGCCTGTGTCGGCATCTATGCCTGCGATTACAAGCGAGATCTTGTTGACGCTCCGGGGGGAGGACTGGATACGGGGCTTCCCGACCTGACGGCGATCTATGATATCGATGGCATTCGACCGGGCTGGGAAAAGGATACCGGGGTCGTCGTGGCGGATCTATACAGTGACGGCAAGCCCCTGCCACTCTGTGGGCGGGGCCTGCTGAGGAAAAGCCTTGCCGACTGGAAAGCTCTGGACTTCGATGTCAATATTGGCATTGAACTGGAGGCCTATGTTTTTCAGCGAGGCGATGATGGAAAATGGAAGCCGTACCATACGCCTGGCGCCTACGTCTATGGCACGGGCCCCAGCGCAGATCCGGAAGGGTTGATGGATACGGTCTGGGAAGCTGCCGAAAAATTGAACTTTCCCATCGAAGCGATTAATTCCGAATTTGACTGGCCACAGTTCGAGTTTACCCTTGAATATGCCGATGCATTCACCGCACTGGACAATCTTTTTCTTTTTCGCCTGATGTCCAAGGAGCTACTGATCAAGCGCGGCTACTTGCTGAGTTACATGCCCAAGCCCCTTTCGGATCGAGGCGGCAGTGGAATGCATCTGAACATCAGTCTGGCGGACAGGCATGGCAACAACATGCTCGACGACCCGACCACGGATGACGGCCTTTCCGCCATGGTCAAGCCAATGGTTGCCGGACTTGTCAGGCATCATGTATCGCTGGCAGCCCTCATGTGCCCCACGGTCAATTCCTACAAGCGGCTGCGACCGTCAAACATATGCGGATATGCAGGCAACTGGGGTTATGACCATCGTTGCGCAACGACCCGCATTCCGCTTGATCGAGGCAGGCAAACCCGAATCGAGCACCGGCTTGCCGACTGTGCCGCGAATCCTTATATCGCCGCCGCCGCCGCATTGCAGGCCTGCCTGCTCGGTTACAGGAACAAGTACCCGGTACCGGAACCCGAACCAAGCAGGGGCTTTACCGGACCTTCAACCGATATTGTCATACCGGATACAATGGGTGAGGGACTTCAGGCACTTGAAGCGGATACCGAGCTTGCAGAGGCTATCGGACAGGCCATGGTTGATCATTTTCTGGCAATCAAGCGCAAGGAATGGAATGAATACCTGGACCACACCACCGACTGGGAAATTGAAACCTATCTGGAATTCATCTGATGGCATCAATTCAAGATGGAAAATCAATGGTCTCAGCATCATTGAATGGCCGGATCCCAATCAGGAAATTCAGTTAGTCGACTGTTGCAGAAATGTTGCGTGCCCTGAATATTGACTTTCTGGCTCATGCGGGGGTCACGCCTTCTCTCAGAAATTCATCAATCACCGGTGCCACGACTTCCGGATTATCAAGATGTACATGGTGAGCGCCGGGCACCATTTTCCGGGTCAAGTCACGAATCGCGGCAACCCGCTCGCGGGTCGAAGCACGCTTGTTGAGCAAACCGTCTTCTGCCATGACCAACAGCGTCCGGGCATCAATCCCCTTCAGCCAGGACACCACTTTGCGCTGACTCATGTAAAGCGGCGACCGCTGCTTGAGACGGTCATCGCTCAGTACCGTTGCCCCCTCTCCTTCACGCACTGTACCGCGGCTGAGCAGGATTTCAACCGCCTCTCTGGAAATACTGCCTGCTGCCAGCCTGCGCTCGACCAACTGGTCCCAGGAGGGATAGTGCCGCGGACCCGTATCTCCACTACGCCCAAGAAACTGCAACGACTTTCGGAGCTGCGTCAAGCTATCCTCTGAATCATGCGATATCGGACCAACTCCGTCAATCAACACCAAACGCTCAACCATGTCAGGAAATGCCGCCGCGTATATCGCCGCAATACCCGCACCAAGCGAATGGCCAACCAGCGTATAGCGAGAGAATTCCAGAGATTCCAGCACCCGGTAAAGATCCCCGAGATAATCGACATAATGGTAGATTGCACCAGGTGGACGATAAGCCGATTTCCCATGGCCCGGCAAATCAATACAAGTCCAGCGATACAATGGCAATAGCCTGGCCAGCGGCATAAACGAAGCCGCATTATCCAGCCACCCATGAATGCAGACCAGCGGACTGCCTTCAGACGACCCCATTTCAAGCCCGGCCAAGGTTCCGGTTAACCCTTCAAACGTTATCTCGTTCACCATCACTCCAAACCTCGGGAACGTGGCTTTTTAACCTCATGATTAAAACTGCCGCTCAGTCCATATGTACGTTGTACGTCCATGATCATACCGGGTATAATCGTGGCTACAATGATTTTAACCTTTCGGGATAGGAGAACGGAAGCCTTTGCTACCGGAAAGTTTATCAAGGGTTTTCAGGGGTTCAAAGACCAGGGTGCGAAGCGGCTTGCAATTTTAAACGCTGCGCCCGACCTGACTGCACTACGGGCTTTGCGTAGCAATCAACTGAAAGCTCTTGAGGGTGATCGAGCGGGACAATATTCCATTCGCATCAACCGGCAATGGCGCATCTGCTTCGAGTGGCCCGACAACCAGACAGGGCCATCAAACGTTGAAATCGTTGACTATCACTGAACCACAGAAGAGAGACAATAGTCATGTTCATGAGAGCTGTTCACCCCGGTATCGTGCTCAAGGATGAACTGAGGGAGATCGGAATAATGCCCACCGAGCTTGCACGTCAAGTTAACGTGCCGCCAAACCGCATCTCGCAAATTATTGCGGGAAAGCGTTCGATAACGGGCGACACAGCTGTGCGCCTGGGCCACTGGTTCAGAACGGGCCCGGAATTCTGGCTGCCAGTGCAAGCCTTGTGTTTGCGCTATGATCTTCCCCACAAATGCGGCAAAACAACTAACTTGCAATGGAAGTATCCAATCTGGCGCGACTAGATTTTCCAGTTTATCCAACCCTTTTCTCGTTAAGCTTTTGATCGGAAAACGGTTAACTTAAATATACATCTCAAGTTTCGGAGTTCAAACTGCATGATTTCAATCAGGCGGCTCCTGTATGGGAAGGTGTTCCTGATCGATGATGTGCGGTTCGAATTGCAGCATTTGCGTGAGAAATTCCTGCATTTGCCGGTCTATCGCCTGCTGGATGAGGGACGTTCGAGTGCCGGGTACGGACTCAAAACGATCAACTGCCTGATGAATAATGGCTTGAAGCATCTGCCATGGTTCGCGTGCATGGTTGAATTTCACCACCGTATTGCACAGGTGTTCGCGCACCTGCCCCGGACTTTCCATTTCATGACTCGAGCGGGCATGAACCGGCATCGGACAACAGGCCGAACTCAAATGCAGTGAAGCCAAATGAGCAGCATGGGTGCGACTTGCTTCGCCCAGCCACTTCAGATGTTGCCTGGATTCCCTGAAGTACGCCTCAATGGCCCAGCGCATGGCATGGACCTCCAGCATCCGTGCTGCACTCATCCGATGATCCGTGCCGGGAAACAGTGTCCAGTCCCGCCTGGCCGGAGTCTGTTCGGCATCGAGATTCACCCCCCGAACATACAGTAACCTGACGCGTTGCCAACGATCCGGTTCAGACGGGTCTTCCGCCAGGTTCACTTCCACCACTGCTTCACGGGTTCGCCACCTGCTACCCGGCACCATGCTCGATTTCGACCGGTTGCAACGGACCTGCTGCCGGTAAATCCGGTTGGCGTTCAGCATCCGACATGATCCATCATCCTGCATCACCCGAAACTGCAACGGGCCATTCTTCATACGGTACAAACCGGTTGGGTCCGCATCGATCGCAATGCTCATCATTGCTTTCGTTCCATACCGGGAATCAGCCAACAGATGGCCCGCTCTAATCCCGGACTTGATGAAACGAGAAACCATGCGGATCCTTAAAGGATGATGCATTATTTGCTTGGCAAGCATGATTTTTACAAGATCATCAAGGAAAACGGCGATGTGTCGCTAACATCATTCAATATGGACGGAACGCTTGAATGGGGCAGGAAAATTGCATTGCCATCCAGTTTCATTAAAGTATCCATGAAGCCAGGGTCAGAAACAACAGCCTTGATATTCTGCGAGCATGGGGGGCAGCTGTCGTTTCACATTCATAGCACTGAAAGCCGGATTGTTTCGTCTCTCAAGTTTGATGTTCAGCTGGTTGGCCAGCCATCAACCATGTCCAGGCATCAAATACTTTATGGCTAACAT
>JAPYNK010000064.1 GCA_028285825.1 Arenicellales bacterium
AATCCGACTTGATATTTCTCGGCCAGAACCTCATACACACGGTAAAATGAATGGGTATAGACCTTTCCATAATTGGGCGGGATTTTCATGCCAAGCAACAGAACCTCTGCATCCGCTTCAAGACAGGCTTTGATAATCGACTCCAGATTGATATACATTTCACGGGTATCCAGGCCCTGCAAGCCATCGTTGGAACCTAAACCGAGAACCACCAGATCAGGTTGATGTATGGACAACATGCCACGAATGCGTTCCTTGCCACCTTGTGTAATTTCGCCTGAAATACTGCCATTGACAATTTGAATGCCTGAATCCTTGACACGACGGGACAGGAGGTCGACCCAGGTACGGTCTTTGGGAATGCCATGTCCGGAACTTAGACTGTCTCCCCAGACCAGAACAGTGAAATTGTCGGAAAATGCAGGAGGAGACATCAGGTGAAACCCGATGATGAATGCCACAAGACTTTTCATGAATTGAACATGCTGTTATCTGTCGATGAACGATAGTTGCAAAACCATGGAAAATAGTGTGCTACAAGCGAGCCAAGTATTCAAGTCCATTGAGCATGCGGGTGCTGATTTGGATATTTTGCGTGATATAACCATGGATATCACATCGGGCAGCACGGTTTCGATGACCGGCCCATCCGGTTCGGGCAAGACCACTCTACTGGGTATTCTGGCAGGGCTCGATCTCCCCAGTTCCGGATCCATCATGCTTTTGGGTCAGACCATCAGTACCATGGATGAGGATGAGCGCGCAAAACTACGTAATGGGCGGGTTGGCTTCGTGTTTCAGTCATTTCACTTGCTGCCCAACCTGACTGCACTTGAAAATATTTCACTGGCTCTTGAGGTCATACCCGGCAGTCAGGACATCAGGGAAAAGTCTGTTCAGTCCCTGAAGTCGGTAGGCCTTTCGGAGCGTGCTTCACACTTGCCCTCTCAGCTAAGTGGTGGAGAACAGCAACGTGTGGCTTTGGCCCGCTCAATGGTGATCAATCCGGCGATCCTGTTTGCGGATGAGCCGACCGGCAATCTTGATCACCGGACCAGCATGCAGATTGTCGACTTGATGTTTTCACTGGTCGAGCAAAGGGGGTCAACACTGGTTCTGGCCACCCATGACCATCAACTTGCAGAACGTTGCGATGTCCGATATCGCATTGAAGCCGGGCAGCTGGTTTAACCGGGTCGGCATGGGTTTCGTACGCAGTCTGCGTCTCGGCGAATTCAGGTTGCTTTTGCTGGCCTGCCTGTTTGTCGCAATTGCCTTGTCTGTGGTTGGGGCTCTCGGAAGTCGTATCGAACAGGCCATGCAGATTCGCACCAGTGCCATTTTGGGTGCTGATGCAATCCTTGGGTCTACTCGCCCATTGAATCGGGAATACTGGACGTTGGCCGAAGAACTGGGATTGGAGACAGCCGACTCGATCAGTTTCATGAGCATGCTGACCAACGGTTCGGAAAGTCGTCTTGTGAATGTCAGGGCGGTTTCTGAAAACTATCCACTGCGCGGTGAAATTCTGATCAAGAGCGATACCAGCCCGGAGGGCTATGTCGAGTATCGACGCCCCCCTGATCAGGGTGCCGTCTGGGCGGTTACCCAAGCGGTGGTTGATCTTGGCCTGAATCAGCAGGGAACATTGCAGATCGGCGACATGCAGGCAGATTTTGCCGGAGAGATACTGCTTGACCCGGAAGGTGGGGCTGACCGCATCCGCTTCGCACCCAGAGTGCTCATGAATATGGGTGATCTGGAGAGTACCGGACTACTGACACCGGCAAGCAGGGCGCGTTATCGACTGCTGGTGGCTGGCGATAGGGAGGCCATAGAAGCATTTGACGAGGCGGTCAGGCCCAAACTCGCATCCTATGAAGAAATGGCGGTCGCCGATATTCGAAGGGATGAAGTTAACTCAACCATAGGCCGGATCATTTCCTATATTCGTCTGGCGGTTCTGTTATCGGTAATCCTCTCGATCGTTGCCATGGCTCTGGCTGCACAGGGTCTGTGGCGTCGCCAGATTGTGGAGATGGCACTGGTGAGGTGCCTTGGACAGCAGAATAAGAAAACCATGCTCCGCCTCGGACTCAGGTATCTGGCGGCGGGGATACCGGTATGTTTACTGGGTGCATTGATCGGTTTTGCCATTCAGGATGTGGTGGGTCGCATCGTGCAGGAACAGGTCGTCATGAGATTGCCTGAGCCATCGTTCTGGTCTTTGGCCGGGACTCGACTTCTGGTTTATGCGGTCGGAAAGACGGTTGGGGCGCGGACTTCGCCCTATTATGTCGCCCTCAAGGAAGTCAGTAGCAATGGGGCACGAAGTGCGTGGATCACCAGCACCTTTGGGGCGATTGTGTTCGCCTTGGTGCTCTTGGCAGTGTTTCGATATGACATCTTCGAATCATGGAATCAGACCCTGCCGGATGATTCCCCCAATGTATTCGCCATCAACATCAAGCAATCCAATATCGGGCCTCTCGGTGAGTTTCTCGACGGGCAGAATGTTACAAGATCGGACATGTATTCGATTATCAGGACCCGGATTGTCGAGATCAATGGACGTCCGATCTCTGACTACAGCTTTACCGGCGAGGCAAAAGATCGCGTGAGTCATGTCTTCAACCTGACCGAGACAGCGGATCTGCCGCAGGATAACGAGGTGATCGAGGGCCAGTGGTTTCAGGGTAGTGAGCGTGGCCTGTCGGTCGAAGACGAAACGGCGAGTGAACTTGAATTGGAACTCGGCGATACACTTACTCTTGATACAGCAGGGATGAGACATACAGCACCGATTCTGAACCTGCGTGAGGTCGTATGGGAGAACATGCGACCCAACTTCTTCATCATTGCCACGCCGGGACTGCTTGAAGGGGCACCGGTAAGCCACATGCTTGCGGTGCATGTTGATGACGACATCAACCGGTTCATCAACCGGATGAGTCGTGAATTTCCGAATATCTCTGCGATCAATGTCAGTATCCTGCTGCAGAGATTTCAGGAGATCGTCAATCAGGGCAGCATGGCAATCAGTACATTGTTCCTGTTCACCCTGCTAGCCGCGGGACTGGTGTTTTTTGGCATCCTCCAGGGCCAGAAAATCACCCGACAACTGCAGATTGCGCTCTTGAAATCCATGGGTGCAAGTCGCTCATTCATTCGCAAGGCCGTGATCAGTGAATTTGCACTGCTCGGGCCGCGCAGTCGCTCTGATCGCCGCCGGAGCAGCTCGAGTGCGGTCAGAAGGGCGACCGATACGCACACCAGCAAGGTTGCCACTGCGAGAATTGTCGGGCTGATTTGCTCGCGAATGCCCGAGAACATCTGCCACGGTATGGTGCGTTGTTCATAGCTGCCTACGAAAAGGACGACAACGACCTCGTCGAACGAGGTGATAAAAGCAAACAGTGCACCGGAAATCACGCCGGGCAGGATCAGGGGCACGATGATTCTGAAAAAAGTAGTGGTTGGGTTGGCACCCAGATTTGCCGCAGAACGAACCAGTACCTGGTCGAATCCGCTCAGGGTAGCCGTGACCGTGATGACGACAAATGGTGTGCCAAGGGCCGTATGCGCCAGTATGACTCCGAGAAAGGTGCCCTGCAGTCCGATCTGGGAGTAGAAGAAATACATGCCAGCGGCCGAGATGATCAAGGGCACGATCATCGGTGAGATCAACAGCCCCATGATCGTCGACTTGAATGGCAGGTCTGAACGACTGAGTCCCAAAGCGGCCACAGTGCCGAGAAATGTGGCGAGAATGGTCGAGAAAAACGCAATGATTACGCTGTTCTTGACGGCACCCTGCCAGTTTGCATTGGTGAAGAAGTCATTGTACCACCTCAGGGAATAACCCGCGGGATCAAGCCGCAGCATTTCCTCGGTAAAGGTAAAGAAGGGTACCGAGTTGAAGGACAGGGGGATGATGACGACGATCGGTGCAATCAGGAAGAAAAACACCAGACCGCAAAAAACGCGGTAGGAATAAAACCAGATTCGTTCGCCAGTCGTTGTGTATGCAGGCAGAGCCATGTCTATGCAAATTTCATTTTGTCAATACCGACTACCCGATCGTACAGATAGTACAGCATGAGTACGAGAATCAGCAACAGCACCCCTAGTGAAGCTGCCAAGCCCCAATTCAGGGAAGAGGACATGTGGTAGGCAATGAAGTTGCTGATCAAGGTGCCGTCTGTTCCCCCCACCAGGGCAGGAGTAATGTAATATCCGATCGAGATAATGAACACCAGGATGGATCCGGCCCCGATGCCGGATACGGTGTTTGGAAAATACACCCTAATAAAGGCGACAGTGGGGGTTGCGCCCAGATTCTTGGCAGCCCGCATGTAGGTTGGCGGTATTGTTTTCATGACGCTGTAGAGAGGGAGCACCATGAACGGCAACAGTATGTGGGTCATCGCTACGACCGTGCCGGTCGCATTGTGGATCATGGCAAGCCTGCCATCGTCATTTATCATGCCAAGGCCAACCAGCAAGTCGTTTATCACGCCTTCTTGCTGCAAAAGCGCGATCCAGGAAGTGGTCCTGACCAACAGCGAGGTCCAGAATGGCAGTAGTACCAGAATCATCAGAAGATTGCTGATGCGAAGAGGCAGGGTAGAGAGCATATAGGCAATGGGATAAGCCAGAGCCAGGCATAGAAAGGTGATCAGGGCACTCAGCGAAAGCGTTCGCCAGAAAAGCTTGAGGTAGATTCGGTTGTCGGCGTCCTTGAAGCCTACCTCGCCTTCAGGAGAATACTCCAGGTCCAGGGCAGAAAAGTAGTACGAGATCGTAAAGGCACCGGATTCCCGTTTGATCAGTCGCCAGGTGTCGATTTCCCCCCACCTTTTATCGCGTTCAAGAAAGGCCTCCGTGTATTCTCCAGGACATCCGGAACCAGATGATTTTCAACGCTGCGTAGCAGCATGTCGAAAATTGGAACGAAAAAGGTGAGAAGAATAAAGGCGAACAAGGGCAGAACCAGCATCATTCCCCTAATCTTGCTTCTGCGCTGAGCCTTTGCAAGACTGATCTTGAGCGGTGTTCCGTCCACCGTTCTGACAATATCGGGCGTGGCAACGTTCTCTGCCATCGGAAACTGCGTTATGGTTTGTGAGCCTGAAGCACGTAAAAAAGCGGAGAAGCAGGTTTTGCTTCTCCGCTCTTCACATCATGTTGTCACAGCAACTCGATTACTGGGCCAGCCAAGCGTTGAAACGCTCGGTCAAATCGTCCTGGTTGTCGGCCCACCACTCATAGTTGTAAAGCAGCGTGTTCTTGGCATTTTCAGGTGCTGTCGGCATGTGCGGCGCCATGTCAATGCCCAGGGTCGCATGCTTTCCAACCAGCGGAGCGGAGGATTTGCGAGCCGGTCCGTACGAAATGTACTTGGCCTGGTCAGCCAGTCGTTGCGTATCGGTGGCGAAATACAGGTATTTCATGACCAGATCTCGATGCGGGCCGCCCACGGGAACAATCCATCCGTCCAGGTCGAAAACCTGCCAGTCCCACATCATGGCGATCGGCTGCTTTTCCTCTTCTATGACAGAAAACAGGCGTCCGTTGTAGGTGGATCCCATCACGACTTCACCATCGGCAAGGAGCTGGGGCGTTTGCGGTGCGGTAGCCAAACGTGGTTGAATAAACAATGTTCGGGATAAAGCACTCGGAGACAACGAGATCACCGAAATCTTCTGAAGGTGATGTTCCGTCCGGGGCCGGAGCCAAAACGGCATCATGATCGATTGGTTCAGCCAGTCCCTCCTCGCAAAGCTGGATTGCCTGGCTTGCAATGGCATCGACAAGTGCCCATGAGACGTTGCCGGCCTCGTTCATTGCCCGGATCTTTGCAACGGCATCGCCGGAGGAATCGTCATTAATGATGTTGACGCCTGGATTCATGGCCATGAATGGCTCATGGTAGGCATTTTGCTGGCTGGCAGTGTAGGCACCGCCCCAGG
>JAPYNK010000065.1 GCA_028285825.1 Arenicellales bacterium
CAAAATTGGCAAATGGAGGTAAATTGGTACACCTCTTACGAGAGCCTAATCATACCATAAAAGTACCATTAGGAGAATATATCCGTTACTTTAAATCAGTCAGGTTCGTTTTCATGGGCAATTTCGCTATATCCATGAACGAAGAAAAACAAATCATACAGAGTCATACTAACCAAGGTTTTAATTTGCTAATATGCGGATCGTTGACTTGAACCAAAGTAAACCCAAAATAGTAAGCTTTGACGTGCATAGAGGTTGAATCATGGCTGTTCCTTCCAATGTCGATTATCTGATCATCGGTGCCGGCATTCATGGCCTGAGCACGGCTTATCATCTGGCCGCAAAACTTGAGGCACAAGGGCAGGCAGGCAGCAAGACCATACTGGTGGTTGACAAGACCGCAATCGGCGCCGGAGCTTCCGGTATTGCCTGTGGAGTCGTTCGCAACAATTACTTTCAGCCCGCCATGCGCGAGCTCATGGCCCAGTGCGTTGAAGTGTGGGAAAGCGACATGGAAGCATTCAGCTATCATCCAGTCGGCTACATGCAAATTAGCCCGGACTGCATGTTTGAGGATGTCGCCTCCATTGCCGAGCAGCAGCAGGATATCGGCTATGAATCCGTTTTCGTTGATGGCGAAAAAGCATCTACGGACTACATGCAGGACCTGTTTCACGATTGGCGGGCCAAGGGAATCACCTCGGTCCTGCACGAGAAAAAAGGCGGATATGCCAACAACACCCGATCTCTATATGGACTGGCCAGCAAGGCCGAAGCACTGGGCGTTCGCATCCTGACTGGAATTACGGTCACTGGATTCGAATCCGCGAATGGGTCGGGTGCAGTCAGTACGGTAAACACTGACAAAGGGGACATTGGGTGTCAGCAGCTGGTTGTAGCTGCCGGCCCATGGGCGAAAACCATCTGGGACATGCTCGAATTGCCCGCAACCGTCGATATTCGCTCAAGTGGAACCGTTCATAGGGATATTCCAATGTGGGTGTACTGGTCCTTGCAAGAGGGAACGTTGGGGGTTGATCCCGAGATACAGAGAACCAACAAGGGAGATTTCCCTCCGGTTATTCACGTAGACTCCGATCAGCCACTGTACTCCGATGTAGATGGCAGTCTTATTACTGACCAGATGTGGGGGATATACTACAAGCCTGACCTGCATTTCAATGGTATCCAGGGCGGTGCAGCACCCTACAAAGTTGAAACGGATCCCGATGATGTGCAGGTGGATCCCTACGGTGTTGATTCACCGGATTTTATAGTCGGTGATGATTTCGTGCACATGTGGACATCTGCCCTGGCTCATTGTCAGAGTCGATTCGAGGGGCAAATTCCAAAATACCGCAATACCCCATCTGGGGGTATAGGTGCCTTCACTCCGGACAGTTTTCCGGTATTTGATACGTTTCGCGAGAACTGCTACTTCCTTGCCGATTCGAATCACGGATACAAGATGATCGGAGTTGGAAAACTGGTCGCTGAAGAGTTGCTGGGCGAGGAAAGCGAACTTATGAAACCATTTCGCTTCTCAAGATACGCCGAGGGAAAACTGCACCCGGTTTCCAGTAGCCCGTTTCCCTGGAGTTGATTTACCAATCTCATTTGTTATCATCACCGCCCTCACTGACTTAACTTCAACCTATCAAATGACTGCTAATGGAGTAATCTGATGGCCGAAAATTCAAAATCACGGGATTCAACCGATCTGGAACGTCATGTCAATCAGCCAGGACGGGCAGATTTAGTTAAACAGGTCCGTGAAAAAATTAACGAGCTGGGAATTGAGTACATCTACTACCAGTTTATTTCTGTAACCGGCCGTATCGTCGGCAAGGGCATCCCCGCAGATCACTGGGAACGATCAGCAGAGCGAGGGTTCCAGCTGGTTTATGGTTCAACAGCAAACCTGTTCATTGACCGTCATGGCAATTATATCGGATACGGTCCCGAAGCCGCTGAATTGGTTGGCATTCCCGATCCTGAAACTTTCTGTCAGTTACCGTGGGACAAACGCGTTGCACGAGTTTACTGTACCTGCTTCAGAAACCGGGAAGAGCGTGAAAATCCAGGCGGTCATCTTGAATCGGACTGTCGAGGCAATTTACGCATCATCCATGATGAATTCAAGGCCAGGCATAACGGATTGCATCTTCGTGCCGGCACTGAACCTGAAATGATGTGGTTGAAGCGTGGTGCAGATGGAAAACCGGATGGCGGTTATTCGAATCCATATTGCTATCACATTGATCAGTTTGAGTCACTGCGGCCTGTATCCATGCAGACCATTGCCTATGCGCGTCAAATGGGTCTGGACATGATTCAGGGTGACCATGAGGATGCCCCGGGCCAGCTGGAATTGAACTGGCAGTTCGACGATGTGCTGCGAAATGCCGATCGCTTGTCAACCTATCGGCAAATCTGTGCACAAGTGGCTCGTGAGCATGACCTGATCGCCTGCTTCATGAGCAAGCCCTTCATGGGTGTATCGGCGTCAGGATGCCATCACAACCTGTCACTATGGAATGGCGGTGCAGAGAAAGTCAATTCGCTTGGCATGCAATCCCTTCCGGGGCTTGAGAACAATTTCAGATATCTCGAAGATGGAGAAAACACCTTTCTGCCTGATACCGATGATCCGCAGAAACCCGGCAAGATTGGCTTGCAGGCTGTGGGTGGGGTGATGGCTCACCTCGGTGCGCTCACAGCGATTGGCTGCTCAACCGTCAACTCTTATCGGCGCTTGTGGGATACGGGTTTCTGGGCTCCGGTCTTCGCAGACTGGGGTTATCAAAACCGAACCACTGGCATGCGTGTTTCTGCACCGGGCCGTTTTGAGTATCGTGCTGTTGATTCCATGGTCAATCCGTATTTAATGGGAGCAGCCCTACTCAAGGCATTTGATGATGGCATCAGCAACGATCTTGATCCGGGCGAGCCGGAAGAGCGAAACATCTATGAGGCTATGGAAGCCGGCAAACAGGTCAAGAAACTGCCGATGTCATTGGGTGATGCATTAGTCCGGCTTGAGCAGGATGAGATTATCAAGTCAGCGATGCCCGGAGAGATGTACAAGGTTTATCACTGGTACAAGAATGATGAATGGGAGAAATTCATGTCAACCGTAACCGACTGGGATTTGGATACCTATCTGGATTGCCTGCCCTAAGCAGCTGCCGGGAAATTGGTGCGCTCGGTGCCAACCGGGAATTCGGGGGTTGATTGATGCTGAGAAGCAGTAACACGATGAATCACTAGATTGAGGAAAGCATTATGTGCGGTATTGCGGGATTGATACACCGCGGAAACAGTTCAGACATTGGTGCGGAGATGACGTCCATGCTCCAGTCGCTTAAGCATCGAGGACCGGATTCGACAGGGTTTGCCCTGTATGGGAATGGCGCGTCCGATCAGTATGTAATGCGCTTCAAGGCGGCGGAACAGGAAGACATGAAAAATGGCTTTGGAATGCAGGACATTATTCGCAAGCGTAAAGAGCAAGCCGATGCAAGACTGGCAGAGCTTGAGGCTACCGTTGAGGTGATTGATGCTCCGACAGATTATTCCTGGCGCTATGTATTTCGTTTCGGTGGTGATATGCGAAAGCTCGCCGATTACATGGAGGATATCGATGGAATCGAAATTCTGTCTATCGGCAAAGCACTCGAATTAATCAAGGATTTGGGTGATGCCGAGACCGTGTCCAATCAGTATTCGCTGACCGGCTTTCAGGGCACGCATGCGATCGGTCACACACGCATGGCCACCGAGTCGGATGTCGATATACGATCTGCACATCCATACTGGGCCTATCCATTTAGCGATGTAGCGGTTGTTCACAACGGTCAATTGACAAACTACTGGACTCTGCGTCGGGAAATGGAGAGACGTGGACATCGTTTCATGTCGAACTGCGATTCGGAATTAATCGCGGTGTTTATTGCCGATCGTATTGCGGACAATGAAGATCTCGAATCTGCCATGGTACGCTCAGTCGATGAACTTGATGGTGTGTTTACCTATCTGGTTGCAACGTCCGATCAACTGGGCATGGCCAAGGATGTCATGGCGGCTAAGCCGATGGTCCTTTATGAAAGCGATGAATTTGTTGGTCTCGCTTCAGAAGAAGTCGCGATCCGCAGTATTTTCCCCAATGAAATCGAAACCTGGGACCCCTATCACGGAGAGGTGAAAGTATGGCAGGCGTAATGCATAAATCCCATGACATGGGGCTACATACCGAGCAGTTGGCTGGTCGAACCCAGCAGCGTTTTTTTAGTGCAAGCGAGGAAGAAAACCATACCTACCCATGGTCATTCGAGGTTGATTTTGACAACCATGCGGAATTTGACGCAGAACCGATGTCTTCAACCGAAGTGAATGCGAAAATCCGCGAATTGATGAAGCTGGGTGTGGGTTCGATTACCGTCAAGAACCCTCAGGCGAAGCATTCGCTTGGCGTTGGCATTCTCAATCGCCTGAAACTGAATTTTGCAGGCAGTCTCGGATATTTTGGCTGTGGGTTGATTGATGGTCCGAATATTCGCATAAGCGGTCGAGTCGGCTGGTCCTGTGCAGAAAACATGATGGCGGGTACCGTGATCATCGAGCAAAATGCCGGCTCTACGTTTGGAGCCGCCATGCGGGGCGGAGACCTGGTTTGCCGCGGCGACGTCGGATCCAGAACAGGCATTGACCAGAAAGGGGGAACCATTATTGTTGGTGGCCGTAGCGGCGCATTTTCCGGATTCATGATGCAGCGGGGACGAATGATCATTTGCGGAGATGCTGGAAAGAATCTCGGTGATTCGATGTATGACGGGACAATATATGTCGGCGGCGAAGTTGAAGATCTGGGGGTTGATTGCGTACCGGGCAGGATGACCGAAAACGAGCTTAAATGGTTAACCGACAAGCTTGGCATGTATGAAATCGAACCTGCATGCGGCATTGCCCGCATGCAAAAATTCGTGGCTGGAAAGCAGTTATGGAATTATGACAATCTAGAACCGGCCGAGAAAAAGCTGGTTCTCTGATCAAGATCTCCCAAGAGGACAAATTCATGTCGAAAGTCAACAGAGACGTCAACCGCCTCGGCAGAAGTTTCATGTTTCCGCCCGAGGTGATTGATGACATTCACATCAAGTCGGAACTCGGTCGGTACAGGATGCGGGGCTTTTCGCTATTCAAGAAAATCCCGACCTGGGATGATCTGACCTTTTTACCCGGAACACTCACGCGATTCGTGATTGAAGGATATCGTGAAAAGTGTCTAACCGAGACCGTGATTGGTCCCAAAGCCAAGCGACCGCTGGTTCTGGATATTCCAATTTATGTCACCGGAATGAGTTTCGGAGCACTCTCCTATGAGGCAAAAACCGCGCTGGCCAGAGGTGCAACCATGGCTGGTACTGCGACATGCTCGGGGGAGGGCGGCATGATTCCCGATGAGCGGCGCTATTCTGAAAAATGGATGTATCAATGCATCCAGTCGCGTTATGGTTTCAATCCAAACCACCTAAGGCTTGCCGACTGCGTCGAGTTTTTCATAGGTCAAGGATGCAAGGTCGGGCTAGGCGGACATCTTATGGGCCAGAAAGTTACCGACCAGGTCGCCGAAATGCGTTCGCTGCCTGCCGGCATCGACCAGCGTTCCCCGGCACGCCATCCAGACTGGCTGGGTCCTGATGATTTGGCTCTAAAGATAAACGAGATCCGTGAGGCGACCAATGGAGAGGTGCCCATTCAGCTGAAACTGGGTGCGGCAAGAGTCTATGATGATGTACGCATGGCTGCCAAGACAGGTCCTGATTCGATTTACATTGACGGCATGGAAGGGGGCACTGGTGCCGGACCCCACCTTGCAACCGAAGAAACCGGCGTACCGGGAATTGCGGCAATTCGCCAGGCACGACGAGCTCTTGAAGATGTTGGTCAATCGGGCAATATTTCCCTGGTTTATGCTGGTGGCATTCGAAATGGCGGTGATGTTGCCAAGGCTCTGGCACTTGGTGCGGATGCAGTCGCAATTGGCCACTCGGTTCTAATGGCGCTTAATTGCAACAAGGCCATTCCAGAAGCTGATTTTAAAAAGGAAATGGGTATTGAGGCCGGGTACTGCTATCATTGCCACACTGGACGATGCCCGGTTGGTGTCGCTACCCAGGACCCAGAATTGCGAAAACGCCTGAATCCGGACGATGCCGCAGAACGGGTTTACAACTTTTTGCATACTTTGACCATTGAAGCGCAAATGCTGGCGCGCGCCTGCGGAAAGACCAATATCCACTCGCTTGAGCCGGAAGATCTGGCAGCATTGACGATGGAAGCTTCGGCACTCGCACAGGTTCCACTTGCCGGAACCCAGCATACCGTTGGCCATGCTGACATGACACGCTTCTAGGAGAGGAACAACCGATGACGGAAAATATAAACAGGTATCTTGAATCAGACGGACTCGACTCCGACCGCGAGAAGGATATCGGACAGCATATCGGATATCGATACGATGTAAATCTGGTACCGGACATGGATCGATGTCCGCCTTTTCTCAAACAGTACATGGAGATCATGGGCTGGTCTGACCTCAACTGGCTTGAAGATGTTCACATGGGATACGAAGAAGGAAGTGCGGCTGTATTCGATCGAAATATCAACGGCTGGGTGACCATACCGGAAGATATAGAATTGCCGGACAACCAGCAGGACCGAGACATGATTGCCCGCGAATTGCTGATCAAGTTTCAAATGTCAAAATCCCATCCAATGGTTGACTTGATGCGGGCCTATTCGAAATTTTGAATCGTTGCTCGAACTCCATGCAAGAGTGAGACAGAGACGGTCAACTGCCTATTTCCTTGGCGGGACTGTCTCGACTGATCATTGTGCCCTGCCATGAGTCCGGACGAATTAGAGGGGCAGTTCATTCGCTGGCAATGTAGAATTCGGCAATACTCGGTTCGCAAGAATCAGGGTAGGCCATCACGTGGCATGCGTCCGCGTTTGATGGTGCACAGCCAGGATGCCGGAGACGTGACCGTGGTTCTGGTGAAATCCGAAAGTTCCGATCTGACTCGGCAATTCAAGTATATCTATCAGAAAACCCAGGATCCTGCAGACCGCTATCAGCAGGCAATCAAGCTGTTGTCGGAGTACTACTATCAGGTTCCTGACGAGTTTTCTGATGAGGTGGTGGCGGTCTACCCTGCAGGCAGTGCCTTTGTTGAGCGAATGACGGAGGTTGGCGAGGGTTGCCTGGTTTTTGAACAAGGCAACCAGCGTTATACTATTGACTGCCGGATGAGGGATATTCCAGAAACTGAACCGAAGTATCAGGCTGCATACTGGCATAACCGGCTGTTCAACCCCAACCTGGGGAATACAACAAGAATTCTGGGCTTTGTGCCGGACTGGAAAACCTCGGAGTTCACAGAGCTTGACGTACTGCATGCTGATGACTCGGCTTAGCGTAAATTTAAACAAGATTGCGTTGCTCAGAAATTCGCGAGGCGGGAACTATCCGAGCGTTGCTGAATTTGCCGGGCGATTCATAGCATTGGGGGCCGGCGGGATAACCGTCCACCCAAGAGAGGATGAACGTCATACACGTCGTGCTGACGTCCATGTACTCGCGGAAATTTGCCGATCTCACGAACAGGTTGAATTCAATATAGAGGGGTACCCATCTCCGGATTTTCTCAACCTGGTGTGTGAGGTAAAGCCAGACCAATGCACACTGGTGCCAGACACAGTGGATCAGATTACTTCGGATCACGGATGGGACATTGAGAATTCGTCATCAATACTGGTGCCGGTGCTGGATCGGTTACGCTGTGCCGGCATCCGATCCTCACTGTTTGTGGATCCGGATCCTCTACAAGTTGAGGCTGCGTCGAAGGCGGGTGCTGATCGAATCGAGCTGTACACAGAACTCTATGCCAGCAGCTATCACGGGGAGGAACGCCCTGTAGCGCTATCTGCCTATTGTGAGGCTGTGCGGGCTGCCCAGCTGTTCAGCATCGGAGTCAATGCCGGGCATGACCTGAATCTTGAAAACCTGTCTGAATTTCTTTCGATAGGAGAAATTCTAGAGGTCTCCATTGGCCATGCCCTGACCGTCGAATGTATCGAGCATGGAATCCGGCATGTGATCTCCAACTATCTGCGAATCTGTGCTCAAGCAGAAATTTGACAAGTCGGCCGATCTTGCCCTTTCGTCTGCTGGCGAGCATTTCACAAGCCATGGAACGTTCTGTTTTATGCAACAGCACAATGCCCGCATCGAATCCCTGCTTTTCAGGAAAATCAGGGATCACTTGACGATTACGACATGAGCAAGTGCCAATCACTGCGAATTTCAGGCAATCGATACGACGATTGACAATGGGAATGGATATGCCGAGAAAAGCATCTTCTCGCGCCGAGATTACCCGGACAAGCTTCATTGGCGTGTACAACCATGTGCAAGGTTCAAAGACATGCGAGATTTTTCCAGCCATGAAGGCAAGATGCCCCTGAGGCACCGGATTTGCAAAGGCAACCGTACTGTACACCCGAGCTCCAGGTTACTGTGCCCATTAGTTAACTCTAAAAATCAAAATATTATTTGACTAAAATAGTTGTACATCGTAAAATAGTCATTACTTTTTTACGATGTACACGAAAAAAATCATGAAAAGATATTTGCATGGTCATTTCATCGACCATTGTCAAAAGTATAGGCAAATGATATTTCTGTCTGGCCCGAGACAGGTCGGAAAGACAACTGTGGCTGAAATGCTCGGTCAAGAATTTGTCTCCAATCGCTATTTCAACTGGGATGACACGGATGACCGTGCCTTGATTCTGACTGGCCAGAAAGCAATTTCGAAAGCACTCGGCCTGAATCGTCTCATGGTTGAACTGCCACTATGCGTATTTGATGAATTGCACAAGTACCGTAATTGGAGAAATTTTCTGAAAGGATTCTTTGACAAAAACGAGAAAAAAACCCGGATTCTTGTCACCGGCAGTGCTTCATTGAAAACATTCAGACGAAGTGGTGACAGCCTAATGGGTCGTTATTTCTCTTATACGCTTCATCCGATTTCTGTTGCAGAATGTCTGGACGTCGAAAGAGAGGGGCTTATCAACCGGCAACCTGCGTCTATTGAGCGGGACGAATGGGAGGCATTATGGAGATATGGCGGTTTTCCCGAGCCGTTTCTTCAGGCTGACGAGAAGTTTTACAATCTTTGGAAAAACCTGCAAATGGAACAGCTTTTTCGGGATGACCTGCGTGACCTAACCCGCATTCAGGAATTGGATCAGGTAGAAATGCTGGCCAGGCTGCTGCGTAATCAGGTCGGACAACTAACCAGTTATTCCTACATGGCAAAAACGGTTCGCGTCTCCGTCGACACTATTCGCCGCTGGATCGCGACACTGGAATCCCTTCACTTCTGTTTCACCGTCAGACCCTGGTACAAGAATGTGGCTCGGTCATTGCGAAAAGAGCCAAAGTACTACCTTTGGGACTGGTCGCAGCTCGGTGATGCAGGTGCACGAGCAGAGAATATGGTCGCAAGCGCACTGCTCAAAGCCGTGCATTGGTGGACAGAAACTGGAAAGGGGGATTTCGGGCTGTATTTTCTCCGTGACAAGCAGAAGCGTGAAGTCGATTTTCTCGTTACCCGGAACCATCATCCATGGTTCATGGCAGAAGTTAAATCCGGTAGCAGCCAGTTGTCGAGGTCACTGATGTATTTTCAGAGGCAGACACAGGCTGAGCATGCTTTTCAAGTTGCACTGGATGCAGAGTATGTGGACAGAGACTGCTTCGAATTCCATTCCCCGATAATCGTGCCCGGAAAAACATTCCTTTCCCAATTGGTCTGATTTTTTCAGGAACTGCATTCTCCTGTCCAGCCTGTGAACCGTGAAGATTCACTGTTGATGCGACTGCGGCAGGATTTCGTTTTGCCCGGCCCTTTGTGGAAGCGAATATGCCACTAATTTCAGGGTTGATTTACTCTTCTTGCCGGTCAAGAAGCGATGCCTTCAAGCCAATCCATACTCCTGCTTCTGCCGGTCGGACCAAGCCACCAACAGCCGGTCGGCAGTCAATCCGATGAATGACACGCAAAGTCCGATTACCAGTCCCTTGCCTCCGTCATTAAACGTCAGGGCCCGGAAAATTTCCTGAGACAGGTCCACTGTTCCTATAAACCCTGCAATCATGACCATGAACAGGCCAAACATCAGGGTTTGATTCAACCCGAGAATGATCTCCGGAAAAGCCATCGGCAATCGGACTTTCCAGAGCACCTGATTCCGTGTACAGCCTGAAGTGACTGCCGCCTCAATTATCTCCTGCGGTACATTTCTCAAGCCAAAAATAGTGTAGCGCACGATGGGAATGCTGGCATAGATGATGATTGCAAAAATTGCAGACACGTCGCTGATCTGAAACAGCATCACCACCGGCAATAGATAAATGAAGGATGGAAACGTCTGAAATGTGTCGCAGATATTCTGCATCAGACGCGTTGACCATTCCCGCCGGGAGGCCCAGATACCCATGGGAATGCCTAAAACCGCACAGATCATGAGTGAGACCAGTACCATGTACAGGGTGATCATGGCGCGCACCCAATAGCCGGATGCGGCGATAAAAAACACAAACAGGCTGACCATCAGTGCAAGCCTCCATCCTCCCATTTTCCAGCCCAGGCAAGCCACCAGAGCGATTATGGCAATCCATGGTATGCCGGTTATTGCGGAACGGAAAGGAATCAGAAAATATACCAGCAAGGCATCCCGAAAGCTCGCAAGCGGTCCATAAAAGTGCAGTGTGATGTAGTCAACAATGCCATCCCAGAATGTCGAGGTGGAAATCGTCAGATGTTCCGGAAATTTCGCAATAAAGGGAACAATCGGGGAGAGCACGAGAATGGTAGCCACAAACCCGATGAAGGCTGTCAAATATGGCCGTCGTTTCCAGAATGCCCCTTCGGGTAGATGCGTTGGTTGTTTGCTTGCAATGGCCTGGCTGAAGCGGTCCAGGGCGATGGCAATGAAAACGACGGCAATGCCAACCTCCAATGCCTGTCCAATGGCCAGTCTTTGAAGCCGGGTCAGAAGATCATGGCCAAGTCCTGATTGACCTATGAACGATGCGATGACTACCATGGCCAGGCATTGCATGATTATCTGGTTCACGCCCAGCATCAGTTCATTGCGAGCAGAAGGCAGTTCTATCTTGAGAAGCATCTGCATTCGGCTGCATCCGGACATGGTGCCTGCCTCAATGACTTCCGGGCGGATATTTTGCAGTCCAACCAGAGTAAGACGGGCCATGGGGGGAAACGCAAAGACGATGGTGGCAATCACACCCGCCTTGGATCCGACTCCAAAGAAAATCGCAACAATGATTAGATAGGAAAAATGCGGCAGGGATTGAAGCACGTTGAGGATGGGCCAGATAATGCGTTCAGCCGTCTTGCGCTTGGCGGCCAGTATGCCGACCAGAATCCCGATCAAGCCGGCAATAGGTGCAGATACCGCAATGGCTGATAGAGTCTGCATGGACAATTCCCAGATTCCACGCTTACTGAACAATGCAAGATAAAGAAAGCAGCTACTACCCAATAGAGCGAGTTTCCAGCCACGTAAATACCATCCATAAATTGCGGCTGCTCCAACCAGGGCAATCCAGGGAATGGCACCTATGTTAAAGTCAGCAAAACCTTCATGCAGCAATCCTTCGGTAAAGTGGAGCAATGAGTCAATCATCCCCGATATGCTGCGCGTGATATCCCGGAAGGTGAATGCATCAAAAAATTCATATTTGCGTAGAAACTGGATCGCAGCATTCACCCAGTCTACGAACGGAATCATGCCATCGATATCGGCACAGCCACCCAAACAGCTTTTTGGAGGAGTTATCGCCCATCCGGGCAACCAGGGCTTGAGTATGATCAGCAGAGAAAACGGTGCTAGAACCAGTAACGCTCTGTTAAGTCTCATTCT
>JAPYNK010000066.1 GCA_028285825.1 Arenicellales bacterium
CCTGTATCGAGAAGGATACAGAATTTTCTGGGCCAGGCAAGGGCAATACAATTACTCGTGTGCCAGCTGTCATGTTCACAATGCGGGGAATACCCTGGCTGGCGAGCTAATCAGCCCAGCATTGGGGCATACCACTGCCTTTCCGGTCTATAGCCAAACCCGTGCGTTACAAACAGGTAACGGCTGGGTCACTCTTCACGAACAATATCAGCAGTGCATATCAAGGACGGGCGCGGTCGCTCCACCTCTTGGGGACCGGCGTTTACTGGCGCTTGAGGTTTTTCAGACCATGAATGATGTCTCGGTTCCGCTCAAAGCTCCTCAATCCCGACCCTGATCCAGCAGGCATTTACTCGAGTGCAGCCGGATTATCCATTGATCAGCTGGATGAGATCGCGATAGCGATCCGACTCATTTGTCGTCAGCAGGTCCCGGACTATCGGCTCCATTTCCCCGATGCGGGTTCCACGAACTCTCTGCTTGACTTCGCTGATCACGGTTGAGTCCATGCTGAATTCACGAAGACCCAGGGCAAGCAGAATTCTTGTACACTCGATATCACCGGCCATCTCTCCGCACATTGAGACCGGTATTCCGGCATTTTGTGCGGCATCAATCACCGACTTGACCAAGCGCAGAACCGCAGGATGCAATGGGTCATAAAGGTAATTCACTTCATCGTCGATTCGATCGATGGCCAGCGTGTATTGAATCAGGTCGTTGGTCCCGATTGAGAGAAAATCCAGGCGTTTCGCAAACATATCTGCAGTAACTGCTGCAGCCGGGACTTCAATCATCCCACCTACGGGGATATGTGGCTTGAAAGGCAGGTTTTCCCGGGTAAGCTCATCACGAATTTCGTCCAGCACGATAAACAGTTGATCAAGTTCGTCCTGACTCGATATCATCGGTACCATGATCCGCAAATCTCCATAGATCGATGCGCGGTACAATGCCCTGAGCTGGGGTTTGAATAACGTCAGGTCATGCAGGCAGAGGCGTATTGCCCGCCGCCCCAGTGCCGGGTTGGTGGCCAGACTCATGTTTCGGCGACCCCCGTCAACCTGCTTGTCGGCCCCCAGGTCAAGGGTGCGGATGGTGACCGGGCGTTCCGTTGAATTGAGGAGTGTTGAATACACATCAAACTGCTCCGCTTCATCCGGAAAATCCCTGCGATTCATATACAGGGATTCGGTACGGTACAGGCCAATACCTGACGCATTGCATTCCAGGCTTTGCTTTAGTTCTTCGGCAAACTCGATGTTGGCATTCAACTCGACAGTCTGGCCATCCAGTGTTGTTGCGGGTTTGTACTTGATGACTTCGAGTTCCCTGGTTACCCTCTTGATCTTTGCCGCCCGTTTCTCATAGACATCCAGGGCGGCATCATCAGGCTCAACCAGTACTACCCCGCGTTTGCCATCGATGATCAGAGTGTCGCCGGTTTTCAGATAACGAATTCCTTCATGCAATCCCACAATAGCCGGAATTTGCATGCTACGGGCGAGAATTGCCGTATGCGAAATGGGTCCGCCCAAATTGGTCAGGAAGGCGCCGACACGGTATTTCTTGTACTCGATGGTATCGGCCGGCATCAGATCGTGGGTGACGACGATCTCGCCTTCCCTGATCCCCTCAAGTGAAGACTGCCCGGCATGTTGTCCCAGCAATTCATCCTGAATTCGCCCGATTACCTGTGAAATCTCGTCAGACTTGCTGCGCATATAGGGGTCATCGATATCCCGGAAAACTGCCTGCAGGTTTTCGCAATGGAGTTGCAGTGCAAATTCTGCGTTAACCAGCCGTTCCCGAATGATCAGGGCTGACTGCTCCAACAGGATTGGATCCTGTACCATCAGCAGGTGTGCATCCAGAATTGCATGTACCTCATCGGTGCTTTCTTCGCGCAGGTCTTCATAGTAGGTACTCAGGCATTCTGTCGCCGAGTGGATGCCGTCGGTCAGGCGTTGTATCTCCTGGCCGACCTGTTCAGGCAGGATGCTGTATTCCAGAACCTCTTGATCGGGTCTTCGAATCAGTCGGGCGGCACCGATGGCAATCCCGAATCCGACTCCCGTTCCGTGCAGTGTAAACATGTTGTTCTTCCTTATTCCCGTTCTTCAAAGCAGGATTCAAAGAGATCGGTAATTTGACGAATGGCTTCTGCAGCGTCTTCGCCTTCGACCACCATCTTGAGTTCAGTGCCCTGACAGGCCGCCAACATCATGACACTCATGATGCTTTTTGCATCTGCCTGGCGTTTGCCATTACTGATTTGTATTGAACAGTCAAACTGTGAGCAGAGCTTGACCAGTTTAGAGGCTGCACGGGTATGCACCCCCAGTTTATTGATCACCCGAATATCCTGTTCAAGTCGCATGGTCTCCAGTCCTTACGCCAAGATCGCGGTGGCGGATCTGGACAGGCAATGATTCACCATTTAAACGATCGTACAGTTGGTCACTGATGTATACGGATCGATGCTGACCGCCGGTACAACCGATTGCTACCGTAATGTAGTATCGGTTTTCACGGATAAATCCAGGCAACCAGGATTTCAGGAAATCGTGAATCTGCCGGATCATCTCTATGACTTCCGGCTGCTCTCCCAGGAAGTCCTGAACCGGTTTATCCAGGCCATTAAAGGGCCTTAGGGATTCCTGCCAATAGGGATTCGGGAGACAACGCACATCGAACATGAAATCTGCATCTTTTGGGGGTCCGTAACGAAACGAAAAGGACTCGATAAGGAGCAGTGGGCCATGCACTGCATCTCCGGCAGCAAAGTCTCTCACCCAGCTCCTTAATTCATGCGGTGTAGTGCCTGTAGTGTCGATCACTTTCTCTGCTCGACCCAGAATCGGCATCAGCAGATCCCGCTCTTGCTGGATTCCTTCCAGAAGTGGAGTGAAATCGTCAGTCAGGGGATGCTTGCGACGTGTCTCGCTGTAACGTCGAACCAGAATTTGATCTTCCGACTCGAGAAACAGAACCCGGCAGCCAACACCGAATTTGCCCAGACTGTTTAATGCGTCATCAATTTCCAGCAGAAACTGCCTGTTTCTTGAATCAATGCTAACCGCAATTCCGTGAACCCGTAACTTGCCGTTTTTCATGTCTTGCGAGAGTTTGACCATCAGCTCATGAAGCAGGCCGACCGGAAGGTTGTCGATGCAGTAATACCCGACATCTTCCAGGGACCGCAGGGCAACACTCTTTCCTGAACCGGAAAGACCGCTGATGATAATCAGGTCCGATATAGCCATAGAATCAAGTGTCTTGTGGGAACTGCAAGAGGTTTCCGGGTCTACATGTCTGAAATTCACTCGGATGATCCTGGCCCCATCTTCAATCAGGAAGGGCAGGAATGCAGCTCTTATTCGAGTCTATGGTTAGTCCCCCAGCCATAAAAAGTTGTGCAGAAACATTCGCCATATAACAGCATAATATGGGAGGGGCTGGGTCATGGCAAACCTTGGTTCCGGCTATGCTGGGCTAGGCACTGGAAAAAAGCCGCATGATTTCCGGGCACGTTTTGGCCTCCTTGAGTGCTGAGACAAACTCTTCACTGTTCAGCAGCCTTGCCAGCTCGGCAAGCAGGTTGAGGTGTGCTTCATTGGCATC
>JAPYNK010000067.1 GCA_028285825.1 Arenicellales bacterium
CAGCGGATTCACGACAGAATTCACAAGGGTTAGCCTGCATCGACATGGGTTGTCCTGTACCGCTTCTGGTTTCTTGCTTGCCGGATTTGGGCGGAGTTGACAGGGTTGATACACTCTCATGTTGCAATCAATCCGGCCATGGCTGTCGGATTGTTCTTTCGGATATGCAGATTGTGCGGTGAATGCATACGCAAGGCAATTCATGGGGAATCCTGATGACGCAGTATCTCGAGTCAAGCAATCTGGAAAAATGCGTGCTGCAGTCATGCTGAACCTGCCCAATTTACTGACATTGTTTCGGATTGGCCTAGTGCCGATTCTGGTATTTATTTATTTTCTTGAGATTCCCTATCGGGAGATGGTGCTTGCTGGCATCTTTCTGTTGGCGGCCCTCACTGACTGGCTTGACGGGTTTTTGGCCCGAAAACTCAAGGCGGTATCCGATCTGGGATCATTTCTGGACCCTGTTGCCGATAAGTTGATTGTTTCTTGCGTGCTGGTGCTGCTGGCCTCGGATCCGGACATTCTCGGACAGGTGATTCACCCTGTCGTGTTTTCGATCGCGGTCTGTGTAATTATCGGGCGGGAGATCACCATTTCCGCATTGCGTGAATGGATGTCGGAGCTAGGGAGTCGGGGTGTGGTTTCTGTCAGTATTCTCGGCAAGATCAAGACCGTATTTCAGATGACGTCGATTGTCCTGCTGCTGTATGCCGAGCCCGTGAATGGCATGCCGGTTTTTCGAATTGGCGAGATCGTCTTTTATGTCACGGCAATTTTGACATTGTGGTCGATGTGGGTCTACCTGAAATCTGCTTTGCCGATTCTTGATCAAGGTTCGATTACGGTTCGAGGACCTGATCCGAAGCTTGAAGATGGCGCAAAAGACAATGAGTGATGCGATGAACTCGAATATGGCACAGCAATTTTCCGGGCATTGGGCGAATCCATAACTGGCCTGCCCGGTTAATCAGGAGTCTGCGAGTCATCAGGGGAAGCGATCCCTGCCCGCTCTGTACAGGCTATTTTCGTTGAAGATCTCGACCAGAGAGGGCGGCCGAACTGGATGCTCACGGTTTCCTGAGTCAACTTGGTGGAAGCACCATTCTGGACGAAGCACGGCATTGTCCCGCACTTTTTTCCTGCATTCAAACACGCGTCGATGAAAGACAATAGCCCGGAGAATTCATCCTGACCGGATCCCAGCAGTTTGGATTGTTGTCAGGCATAACGCAGAGCCTGGCAGGCAGGCCCGCATTGCTGACACTGTTACCCATGACCCATGGCGAGTTACGGCACGCGAAAAAATTGGGCAGGATCTCGATGTGGCACTCTTTGCTGGTGCCTTTCCCCATTCACGACCGCGGACTTGGTCCAAAAACCTGGCATGAAAGCTGTGTCAGAGCCTATCTGGAACGAGATGTCCGACAATTGATCAACGTGTGGGATCTAGGCACGTTTCGACGCTTTACAAGAATATGCGTAGACCTGCTTGTTGACCACGGAACCGACCTGTCTGCCACGGAAATCAAGTCCGGCCAGACCATTAACGGGGATTACTTTAGGGGACTGGAATTTTGGCGCAATCTGGCTGGTGAAGCCGCTGGACAGTCATGGCTGGTTTATGGCGGTGATAATCGACAAGTACGCTCGAATGTCACGGTCCTACCTTGGCATGAAATGCTCCCTGAGCAAGTCGTGAATGAACACAACGCCCATGCCTGAACTCGGAAGTTGATGCCATTCGAAATGACTGACAAGTATTGAATTCAACTTCTTCCAGTTTTGCAGGGACAGGGAACGACTCTTGAATCCAGCGTGTAATTACTGATCTGGAAAAATCGCATGAAGCCCGGTCTGACCCGAAATCCGTTTCGGGCTGCATCCTCAACTCGACGCTTTCCACGGGCATAAATACTCTCTACGACAACGACCCCTCGGCAATTCAACTAACCCGAGCCCCGCACAGAAAAGTTCAATCGAAAAAGCGCTGCAACGGTCTCGTGCAATGCCTTGTCGGGTTACTGGATTTCCGAAACGGCCTCGCCGGTTGCTTCCCATTCCTGTATTTCCTCTTCCGTTGCTTTCGGTGAAAAAAGTCCGGTCATAGCATAGAACACTCCGATGCAGGGGGACAGCCAGCATGCAAAGGCAAGCGGAATGTACAGGAGATTCTGAAAATTTCCGTCGGCAACGCCCAATCCAAGGGCCGTGATGACAAAGGCGCCTCCAGCGTTCCAGGGCACCAATGGGGAAACCAGCGTTCCTCCCTCTTCAATGGCACGAGAAAGATTCAGGGGGGAGTATCGGATGCCACGATAGACCGGCACATACATGCGCCCCGGAAGTGCAATCGAGAGATAGGGGTCGCCAGCAACCGTGTTGGTGGCAACAGAAGTCAGAATGGCCGAGGTCTGGATTCCACGAAAGCTCTTCACCTTCTGAATGATGACGGCAATGATGGCCTGCAGGCAACCGACCTTCTCCAGTGCACCGCCAAGACCAAGAGCCAGAAGAACAAGGGATATCACCCACATCATGGATTGTATGCCGCCCCGGTTGAGAAGAGGATCAATTTCCGCAACCCCGGTGGTCACCGAATATCCGCTGTTTGCGTAGGTAAAGGTATCGTGCAGGCCGGCGCCCTGAAACATTATCGCCATGATCGCGCCCAGGACTGCTCCAGCGAATAGCGAAGGAATCGGCGGCTTTTTCATGACGGCCAGCACGATGACCAGCAAGGCGGGCAACAGCATGATCGGTGAAATCCAGAAAGCATCGTCGAGGGCACCGGTGATCGCCTCGATCCGCTCAAATGATACTTGCGAGGTGTCAATCAATGTGAACCCGGCAATAATGTAAATTGCCAGGGCGACCAGCATGGAAGGAACTGTCGTGGGCAGCATGTTGCGAATGTGGTCGAACAGATTGGTTCCGGTGACCGCTGGCGCAAGATTCGTTGTATCTGACAGCGGTGAAATCTTGTCGCCGAAAAATGCACCGGACACGACGGCACCCGCTGTCCAGTACATGGGGATGCCGAAACCTTCCCCGATTCCCATCAGTGCAAGCCCGACCGTTCCTGTGGTGCCCCAGGAGGTGCCAAGCGATACGGAAACAATGGAGCAAAGTATCATGCCGGCCCCCAAAAACCATTCTGGAGACAGAATGATCAGACCGTAGTAGATCAAGGTCGGTACGGTGCCGCTTGCGATCCACAGACCGATAATCATGCCAACGGTTATGAGAATGGAAACGGAAGGCAGGGCAACATTGATGACGTGAAAAACCCCATCCTGTATATTCGGCCATTCATGACCAAGTTTCAGACCGACAATACCCGTGACGGCAATGCCGATGGCCAGCGGAATATGCGGTGTAAAGTCGCCAAAATAGAAAATCTGTATTCCCAACACGATCAGTGTCAATAAAATTGGCAGGATTGCCATGCCCAGGGTAGGCATCACAACAACTTTGCTGTTTTCAGGCATGATTAACTCTCCAGCTCAGGGTTTGAATTATTGTATTTCTACT
>JAPYNK010000068.1 GCA_028285825.1 Arenicellales bacterium
AAGGTGGAGGTGGTTGCAAACAGTGCAGGGCGTCCCGGCACCTCCCGTATTCCGACCTGCTTGATCCATTCCCGCTCAAGCAAACGCTGCATGATTTCAGAACTCGCCGATACGCCACGAATGTCCTCGATGTCTCCCCGTGTTACCGGCTGGCGATATGCGATGATTGACAGCGTTTCCAGCTGCGCCCTGGATAGACGGGGGGGTCGGCCAATCTGCAGCTTGCGAATCCATACCGCATAGCGTGATTTGGTCTGATAGCGGTAGCCTTTGCCAATTTTCCGAAGCTCGACAGCACGCTTGTCACACTCCTGTTCGAGCTGCTGTATGGCCTTCTTGATGTCTTCGCTTCGTGGAGCGGCCTCTTCACCAAACACGGCTTGAATTTTCGATATGCTGAGCGGCGTATCAGAGACCATCAATAGTGCTTCTACGATATTCTTCAATTCCTGATTCATCAGCCTTTCTCCTATAACCGGATCCGGTGAGGAATGTTTTCCGTGAGGTCAGTTTGCTTCACGCTGCTTGCTGCGAATATAAATTGGAGAAAATGCTTCATTTTGGATAACGTTGATCGCCTGCTCTCTGGCTAGTTCCAGAAGTGCCAGAAAACAGACAACTGCTCCCTGGCGACTTTCCGAGGATTCAAGCAAATCCACAAACCGGACGGGCTTTTTTCGATCAATTCGCTCCAGGATACGCCCCATTCTCTCCCGGACCGATAATTCCTCTCGATCGACCACAAGCTGCCTGTTGAATTCCGCGCGCTCCACCACGTTCCTGAATGCAATGGTCAGGTCATTCAGGGTTGCCCGGGGCAGAACTGGCGGCATCTCATCCTCAAATGAACAGGGAACCAGATATAAATCCCTCTCGACCCGCGGCAAGGCATCAATATCCTGTGCAGCCTGATTGAATCGCTCGTATTCCTGAAGTCTGCGAACCAGTTCAAGTCTTGGGTCTTCTTCCTCTTCTTCTTCATCCTCGGCTTGTCTTGGCAACAGCATTCTCGACTTGATTTCTGCCAGCATTGCTGCCATTACCAGATATTCCGATGCCAAATCCAGCCTCATGGTTCGCATCAGGTCAACATATTCCATATACTGCTGCGTGATGAGTGCGACCGGTATATCCAGAATATCGATGTTCTGCTTGCGTATCAAATGCATCAAAAGATCCAGGGGCCCCTGGAAAGTCTCCAGAAAGACTTCGAGCGCATCGTGAGAAATAAACAGCCCTTCAGGAATGTTTTCATATTTTTTGCCATGCACCAGAATGGGTGCTTTGGACGCACTCTCGACCGCCTTGAGCTGAACCTTTTTCTCGGCTGCATCGGTTGTCTTGTCCATGGTCAATTCGCCTTTCTCACAAATACCTGGTGCCGACAGCCGATCGAACCATGTCCATGGTCTCGTCGGCTACACGGCCAGCCTTCTTGTTGCCCTCAACAATGATTTCCCTTACCAGGCCCGGGTTCTGGGCATAGGGCCTGGCCCGATCTCCAATCATCTCCTGTTCCTCGAGTATTTTATCGATCAATGGCTGCTTGCATTGTACACAACCAAACGATGCAGCTCGACATCCCGATTGCACCCACTCACGAGTATCGGAATCACTGTAAATTTGGTGAAGTGGCCATACCGGGCATTTTTCAGGATCGCCGGGATCGGTCAGTCTTACTCTTGCCGGGTCCGTAGGCATTGCCCGAACAGATCTTTCAACACGCTTCGGCTCATCCCGCATTGCGATGATGTTATTATAGGATTTCGACATTTTCTGTCCATCGAGTCCCGGGGTCTTGGCAGCCTCTGTCAGCAATGCTTGTGGCTCTGGAAGCAATGCCCTTCCCCTGCCTTCGAGATAACCGATCAATAGCTGTCTCTGATCATTGTCAAGCCGATCATGGTTTTTTATCATCGTTTCGGCGCTTTCAAGGGAACTTCGATCACCCTGTTCATTGTATTTTCTCCTGCATCTTCGGAACTGGCCTGAATCGTACTTGCCCATCAAGGACATTGCCTGATTCAGCTCATGCTCATATTCCGGGCCTTTTCCAAAGAATGCGTTGAATCTTCGGGCAATTTCACGGGTCAACTCTACATGGGGAACCTGGTCCTCCCCGACCGGCACATATGCTGCACGATACATCAGTATATCTGCGGATTGCAAAAGCGGATAGCCCAGAAATCCGTAGGTGGACAGGTCCTTGTCTGCGAGTCTTTGCTGCTGTTCCTTGAAGCTTGGCACTCTTTCCAGCCAGCCAAGCGGGGTCACCATTGAAAGCAAAAGATGCAATTCAGCATGCTGGAGCAGGCAGGACTGAATGAACAGCGTGGCTTTTTCCGGATCAACGCCGGCAGAGAGCCAGTCGACCACCATGTCCCAGACATGCTCGCTCATGCTCTCCGGGTTTTCATAGGTGGTGGTCAGAGCATGCCAATCGGCAACGAAGAAGAAACAGTCATAGTCTTCCTGCATTCTGACCCACTGAAGTGGGCTCGGCATCGCAGGGCCCGGCATCAATCACCAGATCAACCTCATTCTGGAGACGCTCGCAAATGTCGACAGGATCGTTCAGAGGGTAACTGTCACCTGGCAAGATCAAGGTTGAACTCATCAGCGGCACCTGCAAATGCTCAAGCAGTGCCGAGACTACCGCATCATCGGGGACCCGAAGACCAATGGTCTTGCGTTTCGGGTTTTGCAGTCGTCTCGGAACTTCACGTGATGCTTTCAAAATAAAGGTGTAGGGTCCGGGAGTAAAGCGCTTCAGAAGTCGATAGGTTGCGTTGTCAATTTTGGCATAAAGACTGAGTTCCGAGAGATCCTTGCAGATCAGGGTAAAGTTGCGGGCATCATCAAGCCTGCGAATGTTTCGAATCCGCTGCATCGCCTCCTTGTTGCCGATTTCACAGCCGAGTGCATAACTCGAGTCAGTCGGGTAGGCGATGACCCCGCCGGCATTGATGATTTTGACGGCTTCTCGAATCAGGCGAGGCTGGGGATTGATTGGATGAATTGAAAAGAACTGAGACATTTACATCATATCCTGTGGCTGAGTTGCGTGTAATCGTGCATGTTGCCGAACTGATCGATTTTTTCGACGTCTTCGTTTCGATCTGGGTTTAGGGTTTGGAAGTTGAGTAATCATTGACTTGCGTTCCATTGAATCAACTTCCTGTATTTCAGTCCACCATTTCACGCATGTCGGATCAACCTCACCAACCGTGGACCTCAATACCAGAAAATCGTATGCGGCCCTGAAGCGTCGATTTGCCATGATTGGCCTGATGTCCCGTTTGTCACGGCGCTCCAGCATCGCCTGCATCCGCCAGATTTCGTGGACTATGTCACAAACCCGAAACGGGATGATCAACAGCTGTGGCCTTTTCACCAAACAGTCCGATACCGCAGAATCGTGTGCATCGTGTTCCCGCAGGCCCTTGCCCATGTACCGAAGCAATGATTTTTTGTATTCACTCCAGAAAACGACTGCAATGAAGAAACTGTCGATCACTGGCAACCCTTCGCGAACACGCCTGTCGGTATTCCTCAATGCTTGCCGTATAAAACCCGTGAACTGGTCTGAGTTGTTGCTTCTGCGGTCAGATGCCATATGCGAAAACAGCATTTCGCCTAATGGAGTTTCAAATATCTGATCCCAGGACTCCTCGGCAGCACCCTGATTGAAAAACTTGACAACCTCATCGTAGAATCTGGAACTATTCAAACCTTCCACCCATGCCGTGTGCTGCTGAATCTCTTCTTCCATACCGTGCTCGAAATCGAAACCGAGTTTTGCCTTGAATCGTATCGCACGGATTATTCTTGCCGGATCTTCAAGGAACCGCTGCCGAGGATTGCCGATCATGCGTAATTGCTGCTGTTGAATATCCTGAATACCTCCGAGATAGTCGATCACCCGTTCCTCCACAGGATCGTAGTACAGCGAATTGATGGTGAAATCCCTTCTCATAACGTCCTCTTCCCTCGTGCCATAGATATTTTCACCTTGAAACACTTTACGTTTGTTACGGGATTTCGGGAGGATCTTGGACACCCATGAACCCGGAGATTCAGGATCTGCCCGGTAAGTAGTCACTTCAATGTAATCCATGTATCTCTGACCTTGCTGACGGACATGAACAATTTTGAAACGACGGCCAATAATGCGTGAGCGAGGAAAGATTTTGCAGATTTGATGAGGTAGGGCGTCGGTAACTACATCAAAGTCCTTGGGCTTTAGCCCGAGTGTCAAGTCACGCACACAACCGCCGACTAACAGTCCATCATACCCGTGAGATTTCAGGTTCTGAATAATCTCAAACGAGTCCTGACTAATGTCGGATTTATCAAAACCCAACTCTGAGGAGCTATAGTATTCTGCCTCCAAGTGACAGGTCCGGTATCTTTGGCATGACCAATTGCAGATTGATGTCGAAATTCAGGACTTCGTGATTTGCAAAAGGAATGGGCTCCAGCCTCTGTATCGAGATTTCAGAATTCTATGTCGGTTCTAATTTCTGCCGATTGACCGCTTTCCAGGCAGCTGGCAATGCAATCATGGCCAGAACGATCTTGACAAGGTCGCCCAGCAGGAACGGCGTCAAGCCCCAAGCCAGGACAGGCTTGTCCCAGCCAACCAAACTACCCAGCCAGATCAGTCCGGGCACGTAAATCACGATATTTCCGATCAGCATTGCTGCCAGGGCTGTATGCCATTTACGGTCCCACCCACGTTCAGCCAGGTACCCAACGCATGCAGCCGCCAGGAAAAAGCCCAGCAGGTATCCACCGGTTGGCCCGAGCATGTAGGCAAGGCCAATGCCTCTCTCGGGGGTTCCTGCAAATACAGGCAGCCCCATTGCACCTAGCGCAAGATAGGAAATGACCGTTAGCCCACCGAGCTTCCACCCACAGGCCATGGAAAAGGCAAGGACTATGAAGGTTGTCATGGATTGCATGGTCATTTTCTATTTCAATGAACTTTTATCAGTCTTGATACTGATCAGAGGGCGGTAATACGGGAAATTGCCTGTATTTCCAACAACGTAATTCTGAATCATGTCTGGATTGTAGCACATGCTCATGGTCACACTGCATGAATTGCCTTGAGGGGCCGTCAACCCTTGAAGAATGACCAATGATTCTGAAACCATTTCGTGTTTTGTGAAGCTCATGTATTGATGTGCGAAGTCAAGAGCCATTCTGCCAGCTTCCGCCGAGAGCCAGATTGAGTCCTATCCATTCATCAAGCCTGGCTCGCTCAATTCTGGCGAGGTCAGCCTCTGTGGAAAACACCCGACGCTGTATGGTAAGCACATCCAGTAGATCCGTTTCGCCTTCGTTGTATTGCAGCTGGGCAATGCGCAAGGCATGATTGGCCTCATCGGCAGCTTGATACAGGGAAACAGAACGAGCATGCAGAACAACATTCTGGTCAAGGCTGTTTTCGACTTCAATGAATGCATCAAGCACTGTTTGCGCGTAGACTGCGATAGCCTGTTTTTGCTCTGCTGATGCCTGTTCCAACTGAGCCCTGCCTAACCCGCCATCAATGAGCGGGGCAAGCAGGCTGGACGCTGCCTGCCACACAACATTAGCGGGATTGAGAAAACTTGACAGGTCGCTTGATGCTCCACCAATACTCCCGGTAAGACTTATTCTGGGCATCTGTGCTACCTTGGCTTGCCTGACGCGGTTGAATGCCGCAGCCACTGACCGTTCAGCAGCGACTATATCCGGCCGCCGCTCCAATAGTGCTGAAGGGAGACCCGCTGGGGGAAGTGGCGGCACATCTGGCAAAGTATTTCGTACGTTCAATTCAGCCGAAGGATAACGTCCGATGAGAACCTCCAGCGCACGCTGGGCATTTCTCTGGGCACCCTGCGCTGCAGCCAGTATGGATTCGGCGTTAGCCAGATCAGATCTTGACAAGGCAACATCCTGCGACGAGGCCAATCCGGTTTCTTTCAATGCTTGAACAATGCGGTTGGTTTCAATGAGTGCATCAACCGTTTTTTGTGCAACAGCGACCTGCTGGCTGGACTCGATCACCAAAAAATAAGCTCGCGCAACAGAAGCAGCCAACGAGTTCTGGATAAAAACATAATCTGCTTCTGCCGACTGTGCACTCAAGGCGGCAAAGGCGGCACCTGCACGAATTCGCCCCCACACATCCAACTCCAAGCCAGTCTGAAGAGCAAGACTGTAACTTGCTTCACTCCCGCCATTTTCGATTAAACCGCCTCGTTCTCCCTCGCTTGCGAGAGTCACCGTTTGCGACAAACCTGCTCCCGCCTGCTCTGCCAACGCCCATGATCGTTCTACGTTCTGGGCCGCAGCCTGAAGATTGCGATTGCCTGCCTGAGCCTCTTCGACCAATCCCACCAAAACCGGATCTCCAATCCGTTCGATCCAGCCAACCCTGACATCACCAACACTCTCTGCAACACCGGACCAGGTATCCGGTACTGCCGGCAAAGAATCGACCACAACCTGTTCTGTATCGATTGATTCAAGGTTCACCCCGCATGCACTCAAACCAATCGAAATCAGAACAGTCGCTGCCAGCCTAATCATCCAATTCGCCCATATATGCCTGTTTAAGTTGCTGCTTCGTTCCTGCCGATACGAAACAACAATGAATATAACACTGGAGTCACCAGCAGGGTTATTAATGTCGCGAAGCTCAATCCGAACATTAACACAACGCTCATTGATCTGAAAAACGGATCAAAATAAAGCGGCAACACCCCCAGTACGGTCGTGAGCGCGCCCATTGTTACCGGGCGAAGTCTGCTTGCCGCGGCCTCGATCAGCGCATCGAAACGCGATGCTCCCGAAGCGATGATCTGGTCGGTACAGTCTACCAGCACGATCGAATTCTGAATCAGAAGTCCAGACAGGGACAATAGCCCCAGCATTCCCATGAATTCAAGAGGCGTTTCCGTTAACAACAATCCAAGAACTACGCCTGTAATCCCGAGAGGAACCACTGACCATATTACCATTGGCTGCCTAATTGCATTGAATAACACGACGACGACCAGAATCATCGCCAAAAACGCCAATGGAATAGTACTCGCAAGATTTGCCTGTGCTTCGGCTGAATCACCGAACTCGCCTCCCCATTGCAGTGAATATCCTTCGGGAAGGTCGATGGCTTCAATCTTTGGTTTCAGGCGTGCAAACAGATCACCCGCATAGATACCAAGCGCCGGGTCGCACTGAACCCTGATGGAGAGCATCCGGTTTGCGCGTAGCAGGTTTGCATCTCGCCAGGTCAATATACCTCCGTCAATAACCTGAGCAAGGGGAACAGTTTTCTGACTTATCTGGCTAATAACCTGAACGGAGAGCAGGCTCCAGGGCTCCAGACGTTCCTTTTCTTCAGAACGTGAAATGATCGGAATCATATCGTCTCCCTCACGATACAAACCACGTTGCCGGCCATCAAAGTGTTCGTCGAGTGCTTCAGACACTGCCTTGCGGGTGATGCCCAGACGTTCACCTTTGTTTTGGGAATAAATCGGCTGGATAACAGGAACCTGCCGTCGCCAGTCATCCTTGATCAAGATCGCTCCCCCATCTTCTGCCATGACAGTCCTGGCTTGACTGGCAAGATCGCGCAAGACTCCTGGATCAGGCCCTGAAAATTTTGCCTCGATCTTTGAGCCCCCGCCGGGGCCAAGCTGAAACTTCCATGCCTTTGCCTGAGCATCAGGAAATGCTTCGTCGGCATGGGCCTGAATCTCGCGGATCAGCCGATCATTATCCTGGTAGCGCGCAGTACGGACGAGAAGTTGACCATGGGACTCATTCGGCGAGCTGGCTTGATAAATCAGCATGTAGCGCAAAGCACCCGCTCCAATCAAGGTTTGAACGTCCTCAACTCCATCCAGTTCTCTCACATATTCTTCCAGCATTATCACATCGTTTTTTGTCCGTTCAATGCCAGTGCCTTCCGGAAGAAAAAAGTCGACAACAATTTGGGGAGAGGTAGAAGCCGGGAAAAACCCGTCCTTGACAAATTGAAAACCCCACAGTGAAGCCAGGAATATCCCGAGCACTCCGAACAGTGTGAAATATCGCTTGGTCAGGACAGCCCTGATCAGGCCTCGATAGCCCCGTAACAAACGATGTTCCTCAGCAGCAGAAGTATCGGGTTTCTGCACATCCTTTGGAAATACCCAGTGACAAAGCAACGGAGTCACTGTAAAGGCAAAAACCCAGCTCAAGCTCAACGAGATCAAGACTACCCAGAACAGGGAACCTGTAAACTCTGCCGTGTCGCCCGGGGCAAAGCCAATGGGAGCAAATGCCAGAATGCCTACAACGGTACCGGCCAACAGGGGCTTGAAATTTTTCGAGGCCGCCTCCTTGGCAACCTCAAGCGTGTTTCTGCCTTTTTCCAGGCCAACCTGTATCGCATCGGTAACAACTACTCCATTATCAACCAGCATACCCAGTGAAATCACCAGGGCTCCGAGTGATATGCGATGCATTGGGATACCGGAGACCCACATGACAGACAGTGTTGCCGCCATGGTTAGAAGAACCGTCGCCCCCATAACGACACCGGACCGAAATCCCATGAATACAACCAGCGTCACAAAAACTATGACAAGCGCTGCAACCACATTCCAGCCAAAACTGCGAATGGATGAATCGACCACTTTTCCCTGATGATAGAACTCATGCAGGGTTATCCCAATAGGGCGATTTACCTCTATCTCCGAGAGCCTTCTGTCCACGGCATTGCCAATTTTTACAACGTTGGCTCCGGGGACATTGGCTATTCCAATGCCCAAGGCTGGTTGACCGTTGTAGCGAATATAGTGGCTTGCGGGATCGAAGTATCCTCTGCTGATGTCTGCTATCTGCCCAAGACGGGTTACACTGTCGGAGGAACTGCTGCTGACCACCAGACTCTGCAAGGCTTCCACAGAACTGATGTCTCCTGTCGGATGGATATGAATGCGCTCATCCCCCAAGGTGATTTCTCCCGCTGGCGAAACCGTATTCTGCTGTGCCAGAGTGTCATAGACCTGATTCAGGAAAATGCCGGAAGCCGCAACGCGTTCCTGAGAAAACTCAATGAAGATTGCTTCTTCCTGCTCCCCGATAATCCTGACTTGTGCAACGCCATCGACAAGCAGCAAATCGCGACGGAGATTCTCGGCATAGGCCATCAATTCAACCGGAGTGAACCCTTCTCCAGTCAGCAGGTAGTAGATTCCGTAAACCTCGCCAAAGTCATCATTGACAATGCTTTCCCCGGCACCGGGCGGCAAATGACGCTGCGCCTCATCTATTTTGTTTCTTACTTTCGTCCACGCCAATTGAAGATCCGACTTCGTTCGCGAAGCACTGTAGCGAATTTCCACACTTATTTCCGATTTGCCGGCGGTGGAAACCGAATCCAGCGACTGAACTTCCGACAATTGCTGGAGTGCGGTTTCCAGAGGTTCCGTTACCTCATTCATCACTTCCAGAGGACTTGCTCCGGGGTATTGAGTAATGATCTTCGC
>JAPYNK010000069.1 GCA_028285825.1 Arenicellales bacterium
AACGGCATGGCATATACCAACGGCATTGAATCATTCTGGGCAATGCTGAAACGCGGCTACCACGGCACCTACCGCAAGATGAGCAGAAAGCACCTGCACCGCTACATCAAGGAATTTTCAGGGCGGCACAATGTCCGAGACCCGGACACTATCGAACAGATGATAAGGATTGCCACCCATGTTACCGACAGCCGCTTGAAATATTGCGATTTGATGGAATGATTTCAATAAAAATTACTTATTATAAATAAGTAATTTTTATTATCAAACGAGAAAAAATAACCCCAATTCAACTCCGAAGTAATGGAATGGTCCGCCCCACCAGGCTGGGTTATCCCGTCGTTATAATCCGTGGAGAGAGGTAGCCATGCAGATTATTTATTGCGAGATTGCTTCATTACAGGCTGGATAATAAATTATGGCAGGTAGAAACTGTTCGTCAACTGTCTCCAAATTGGGATTTGATAATTGAATATTCTCTCTCAAGCGACCAAATGCTATCGAAGTCAGTATTTCTGCCCAATCATTTGATGAAGGCTGGTCAAATCATGGATTGATAGAAATCTCACTTGATCGGACACCTGAAATGACCGTGGCATTCTTGATATCACGAACAGGTGATCCAGCTTCAATAGATTGCAGATCCGGTGGGTACTTGACGCGGGTTTCGGGGCTTCACTTAACTTGATTTCAATTCCGATTCTCAAGCCTTCAATTTCAATGAACAGGTCCAACTCTCCCCCGGAATGCGCTGCCCAGTACCATGCTGTTTCGATTTGCAATTCCCTGAGAACCTGTTCAACAACAAATCCTTCCCAGGATGCTCCGCTCACAGGATGAGAATACAACATCCTTCGATCATGGATGTTCAACATTGCATGCAGCAGGCCGGAATCCTGCAAATAGACTTTGGGTGCCTTGACCTGTCTCTTGCCAAAATTCTCATGCCAGGGCTGAAGTTGACGGGCAATATACGTTCCAGTCAGCATATCCAGATAGTTTTGAACCGTATGGTAGGAAACGCCCATGGATCTGGCAATCCTTGACGCATTCCATACTTGTCCGTGTGAATGCGCCAACATATTCCAGAACTGCCGTATTCTGGCAGCTGGAATTGAAAATCCCAGCATCGGCAAGTCTCTTTCCACATGTGTGCGAATCAATGCGTTTCTGCGGCGAATACTCAAGCCTTCACTGTTAGCCAAATAACTGTCGGGGTAACCACCCCTCAACCAGAGCCTTGAATAATGATCGATGCCAACTTCCGAAATATCGAATCCTCCCATATCAAGGAAGTCAACGCGACCAGCCAATGATTGAGAAATATTCTTCATCAGGCCCGGATTGGCACTGCCAAGAATCAGGAATCTGCATTTTCGCTCGAGCCTGTCAACCAAAACGCGTAGCGCATTGAACAAGCTAGGCATCAGTTGAATTTCATCGAGGATGATCAGGCCATTCAACTCGGACAGCACCGTTTCGGGGTTCTGCAATATTGCAGAATCTGCGTTCGATTCAAGGTCGAAATAATGGGACTTGTGAATCTTTCCAAATTCTTTTGCAAGAGTGGTTTTGCCGCACTGTCTTGGCCCCAACAATGCTGTAACCGGTGAATTCTGAACCAGATATTTAAGTTGATTGATATACCTTGTCCTTTGAATTCTCATGTATAATTTATGATATATAGAAGTAAATATTCTATATATCATAAATTAATCTCTATAAACAATCAACAGCACATCCATGGCCGTTGCTCAGTATCCATCAACTTTCAGGGCTTGACCCAGATTTTGTCATCCGGTGCTTTCGTGAGGTTACATGACTAGTCTTGATACATGCCGCCGCTAACGACCAGCATTGCAACGACCTGTTGCAGGACAAGACAGCGAAACAAATCCGAAACCCTGGAGTTGCCCGTTCCGGCAATGAAAAGTCAAGCAGACATGTCAACAGGCTGTAATCCCTGTTTGGTTGGATATGAGAGAATCATGCTGTTTTTGAGGTGCCCGGTGACGTCACGTCGATGGCGCAGACCGATATCTTCCTTTTTTCCTCATCCGTCAAGTTTTCCCGCAATCCGTAGTCCAGTTCCTTCGGTGTTGCTGGCCGCCTTCCTGCCGGCGACAGGGGTATTTCATTATTGAAACCGAACCAGAACACCACGTAGATCCCGTATCCACCCGCACGATCATCTCTGGCATACAGTTCTGAGAGTTGTTTGCGAATGGCCTTCCACAAGTCAGGGTGAGAATTCTTCTTGATTTCCACCGGGATTGCGGGACCATCTGATCCTCCAAAAGAAACACGGATATCGGCACGTTTGTCTTGGGCATAATGGCCTTCAGGCTGTGCTTCGACTCCCAATGGAGCAAGTCGCTGCTTCAGGTCGGACAGTAATGCATCCCTGCAAAGGTTTTCATGTTTCGGGGTTGCAGACAGGCCATTCCTTGCTTCGTTCCAGAATTGATTGTAGTCATCGGTGTTGCCGTCTTGTATGAGCTGTGCCATGTCAAGAAGAATATCGAAGATTAGGGCAGCGAGATCCCCGGCATTGGCGGGGCTGCTGTTTTTCAGCGTGGAAACGACCTGAGCAGTGTCCGGGTGCCGGAAGCACGCCTCCCTGCGAAGAGTACGCTGCTTGAACTGGGCATCCAGAATACGGGACCGCCATTTTTCCAGATGCTCGTTTTCAGATAACGCAATAAGAGCTTCGGCAGCTTCCAAACTAGCGTCCGAAGCAAGAAAAGTGATCATTTCCCTGATCATGTCTGCCGCAAACATTGCCGATGTTCTCCAGGCACAGCCTTTCGTGAAATATGGCGCAAAGTAGCGACCCAGAATTTCGACAAGTAGACGAACCGCCGACACCGGCAGATCTTTCAGGGGAAACCAGTCTTGTCTTTCAAATGAAAGAAATTCGGCGAGATGCCGGGCGCGACTTTCGTTTCCTCCCAAGAACTCTTCCACCCTCTTCTCAAAGAATTCGGGGGCAATGACCAGGCCAGCAATCAGCCAGCATATACGCTGAGATGCATTCATGCTGGATAGACACAGCTTGTCTTCAATCTGTGCCCGCAATGCCTCTCTATCGAGACAGTCCACGGCCGATACCAGCATCGCATGCAACAATTCAATCTGTCCGGCGTTGCAGCGGGCCGGAAACGATTTCAACATAGCCGGCATGGCCTGCCTGGCGACCGGACCATATCTGGTTTCAAAAGCCAGCTTGTACAGCAGATGGCGCACGGCCTTGATATTACGAGATTTCCGGTCCAGCATCACGGAAACATAATGGATCAGGGTTTTTGCAATCGCTCCCGGCCGATGCTCAAGCAGCTGGCCGAACCAAGCCGCTTCGTCCCCGGAGTTTCCAGTCAGGTAGAACGCAAGTGCTTTCCGGAGCTGTCCATTGCCAAGCCCAAGTGCGAAATCGGGGCATAACCGGGCATTTTCGATCATCCCGGCAAGCCATGCCCGGCCAAGCAGATGTTCTTTGTTCCCTGTGGCTAAAA
>JAPYNK010000007.1 GCA_028285825.1 Arenicellales bacterium
CGAATTGCAGGAAAGGATCAAGCTGGACGTTCCGGGCAAGACCCTGGATGAGTGGGCAAACAGCTTTGCCTAGGCTCTCATATGGCCTGCGAAGATCCAGCACCAGCCAGAGAAGTAGCAGTTCCATGTGCTCAATCCAGCCATTCAGCCGGATTCGGTTTCGCCACTTAGGTATATCATTCCCAAAGATTAGTGAATCATATACTTGATTAAGCAGTGCGGGCGTGGTGGAATGTCTGCCGCTGAATCAGGCAACTGTCAATCGAGTAAAAAGCCATGACACGGAAAGCGCCAGGCCGGTTCGCGCCGAAACCCCGTTGCGGCGGCTTGCCCACTGTTAAACTTGGGCTATGAAGTGATACCGGGAACATCTCAGATGTCATAATGCTCAGTTCAGCCCTTCAAGTGGGAAAAATTCAAAAGTACTCTCCGCAAGTGCATATACGTCACCATAATCCATTTTGTCCATATTAGGCACCCAATATCGGCCATGGGCAAGCCAATTGCGAAATTGGAACGCTTCTCGCAGTGCGGATATGACATGGGTGCCATTTGGGTGCTCTTCCTCCCATGCGCTCAAAATCTCTCTAGTAAAGGAAATCGAAGACTGCATTCGTCCACCCCGCATCATTCTGAGTCGGTTCGAAATTGGCTCCAAATCCGTATTCCGGCAGCGTAGCTCGAAGTCAATTCTGAAAGCAGCCTCCACTGCAGCAAGAACGTTCATGGATGCGCTGAACCCATGTTCCACAAGACATCCATTCCGCTCTTCAAGAAGTTCGTCATCAGAATATAATGAAAAAATCTCAGAAAAATGGGGATTGCCGCTGGAAAAATACAACATCACTGAGTTCTCGACGTTGTTATATTGTGTATTTATTTTTTCCAGTGCGAGATGTTCCTCGGAAAGCGAAATCAAGCCAGAACTAGCCATTAATCACTTCTAGCATCGCAGAGTAAAAAGCATCGCTGTCGAGAGGCAAGTAACTGATCTGGGGAGGCGATGTCATTATTCTCCATTCCCACGCCCTGATTGATTCTTCTGTATCCGTCTCAGGACAATCATGGATATCATTATTATTGTTACACTCTGCCTCCCTGATAGCAATTCTCGGTCCCGTACTACCTTCAGGGACTAGTACAAATTTTACCTTCCCGTTAGGACCGACCATATCAACCCGTCCCTTGCCACCAATGAGAATTGTGCCGACAGGAGTCAGTCGAATCGTGATGCCGCTGATCTCAATCGAAAGTATATCAACATCATAAGAGCCAATATTCCTCTCGTTCAAAGTTGTCTTGGTTCGGATACAGGACATCTGGCAGGATTTTACATAGTCTGAGATAAAGCCATCCACCATATCGTAGAACTCCCCCAAATAGTCAAGCCACTCTTCCCGTCGCTCGTGCCAGTCTACTTTAGCACTTTCGGCTTTGGCATTCGTCTTTTTGATGAAATTGTCAAACGCTTGTCGTGTCATGTTGATAATCTCGCGATATAGAACGGCCTAAAAGAGGGGAATTATATATTTTAAGTGACAGAAAGATACACCAATTCAACTCCGAAGTGGGATTGGGGATCAATAAATCGTCTGACTGTTTCAGGGCAATCACATACAATAGAGTAACAATTTGAAGTAGAGGCTACTGACATAAGCAACGCTCCCGGAAAGAATCACGGAGAAGGCATCCGTCTGGTAGGACTGATGGACATGTTTCCCAATGACCATACCGTCCGCAAGTGGTTTGAAAAGCAAATCTGGCCGGACTCCGGCTCAGCTCCCTGGCGATTTTGCGCATGGGAAGCCCCTGGACAACAGGGCCTTGATCCGGCATCGTTCGTCGCAGTCCAGCTGGTGGCAGTCTTTTGGCGTGACGGTCCTCCTTTGTGATTGACATGGAGATTGTCGCCCGCCTCCTGGTCGTGGTCGTCTGCAAGTACCGGCGACCTCCAGGGTGTTGCATATATGCCCCGCCCCTTGTTTTCACGCCAGCAGGGTGGCCCTGCCCGCCATCACCGCCAATGTCTTCGCAACCCGGGTATGCAGGACATCCGTCCGGAGGAAAGGGGGTTCTCTCGGTTCGCTACCGTCAGTCCATGGCTTCCTCCATTCGGCAGGACTCGTTCGTGGTCGGCATCGCCCGGACTCTCCAAAGCCGAAACCTGGGGAGATGAGCCATGGCTGGCCCTCCCTGGCTGGGTTATACCGACAGGATAACCCGGCCTGGCGGAGCAGACCATTCCACCAAGGAATCATATACATAAGCAGCAAAGCGGGGCTGCACCCCACTTTCATCCTTGCCCGCCGGGATCAGTTCGTGGTGCAGCCCCGTCGGGTTCGTTCTGTGGCGGGCAGCATCCACCTGTAGGTCGCGTCGTCCGTGAGATTCGTACCCGGCTCCACCGTGCCCGTCCGCGCCCACTGTCCCAGCCTGTTCCGCGCCCCGCAGAAACACGCCCGGATCGCCGCATCGCTGCCGCCCATGTACTCGCCGCCAAGGGCAAAGCACCCGCTCGTGCCCCCGATGTTGCCGGAGCCACTGAAGGGGGTGTTCATGTCACCGCCCGCATAGGTGGTCCGGAAGCAGAGCCTCGAAACAACGGTGCCTCCAGTCGCAAATTCCAGAGTGTACCGTGTGCCCGATTTCAGGCCTGAATGCGTTTGGGCTGTTCTTGAAAAGGCAGAGCCGGTGATTGTCACCCAATCGGGATTGAAACCCGCAACTTTGCTGCCATTTTCACGGATACTGGCAGAAACCGGGAAGCTTGTCGCGAGGGGTTTGTTCGTGATATTTCGGAGTCCGCCAATCCTCAAGAATCGGGCATCTCATAGCCGACCTCGGTTGCGGCCAGGGAACCGGGCGTGATCATGAAGCCCCGCCATTGAATTCTGAATGTCCGGCCGGGCAGGTGCCGGGCCCCGATTTGCTGCTTATGTATGTAATTCCCCAAAAATGAGTATGCAGGGATATAACCCTGCTGTGGGTAACTCTGTGGATGCTCCAAACTGGGTCAGAGAACTGAACCGGCAATCCCACAAACTAGCCGTAGCAACGATTTGCCTGAAAACAGATCTCAAGCCAATGACCATAAACCAATTAGGTCGCGGGTCCGTCTGAAAATCATGCGGTTCCCCATATGCAGGAAAAGGCGGCCCGGAAGCCGGCCCCTTGCGGAAGGCA
>JAPYNK010000070.1 GCA_028285825.1 Arenicellales bacterium
AGGGGCTGCGGTTTGCGATCCGCGAGGGCGGCCGCACCGTCGGCGCCGGCGTGGTCACGAAAATCATCAGGTAACGATCAAGCCACCAGTCAGGACAGGTAAAGAGTGATGGTTGAAAATCAGAAAATTCGAATTAGCCTCAAGGCTTTCGATCACAAATCGATCGATCGCTCTGCGTTTGAAATTGTGGATACCGCAAGAAGAACCGGTGCCATGGTGTTGGGACCGATTCCATTGCCGACCAAGATCGAGAAATATACATTGCTCCGATCGCCTCATGTCGACAAGAAAGCTCGAGATCAGTTCGAGATTAGAACTCACAAGCGAATTCTGGAAATTGTGCAACCCACTGACAAGACGGTCGATGCATTGATGAAACTGGATCTCGCTGCAGGGGTTGATGTCGAGATCAAGTTGAATTGAGTTAGACATAAGTGAGACGTATCATGTCAGCAGGTCTTGTAGGCAGAAAGATGGGTATGAGTCGGGTGTTCACTCCCGAGGGAAATTCCGTTCCCGTGACGGTTGTCGAGATATTGCCAAACCGGATAACCCAGGTGAGGACCAGGAATATCGATGGATATGACGGCATTCAGATCACCACTGGCGAACGGCGACCGAGTCGAGTCAGCAAGCCCATGAAGGGGCATTTCGCAAAAGCTGGCGTGGAGCCAGGTCGTGGTGTCTGGGAGTTTCGTCTTGAACAGGAGCCTGAGATTTCCGCAGGTCAGGAGCTGACCATTGACTTGTTGAAAGAAGGCATGAAGGTCGATGTTAGTGGTCGTTCGATCGGCAAAGGCTTTAGTGGCACCATGAAACGCTATGGATTTGGCGGGGGTCGTGCCTCACACGGCAATTCGAAAGCCCATCGATTAGCGGGTTCGATTGGAAATGCCCAGGACCCGGGTCGAGTGTTCAAAGGCAAGAAGATGGCAGGCCATGAGGGTAACGAAAACGTTGTTCAGCAAAATCTGGACATTGTCAAAGTGGATGGTGAGCGGAATATCGTGTTGATTTCCGGGTCTATTCCGGGATCAAAGGGTTCTGACGTAATTGTTCGTCCGGCCATCAAGAGCAGAAAGAAAACAGATATTCTGGCAAATTTCTCATACACCTCTGATTACTCGAATGCGACTCATACTGCGGAAGTGACAGAGGTTTCTGTGCCAATTGAGTCTGAAGTGCCAAAAACCAGTGAAGTAGCTGAAGCCGAAGAGACTCAGGAAAAGACGAATGCTGGAGCACTGGAAGCAGAAGCAGCTGATGAATCTGCAGAGACTCCGGAGCCTGTCGAGACAGGAGCATCAGAACCTGTAGGGGCTGAAAGTTCCGCATCAGAAAAAGCCACTGAATCAGGGGAGGTTTCAGTGGCATCCGAGACTGCTGAAGGAGCCGGCACTCAAGACAGATCTGAGGATGAAAAGAATGCCAATTAATCTGCCCGTCACCCCAGTGATCAAGGATGCCGAGTCAAGCCCTGACATGATTTCGGTTTCGGATACTGCATTTGGTGTTGCGTTCAATGAATCGTTGGTGCATCAGGTGGTAGTTGCTTATCAGGCAGGGGGCCGTCAGGGAACCCGTGCCCAGAAAAACCGTTCAGCGGTAAGAGGCGGAGGTTCAAAACCCTGGCGACAAAAAGGTTCGGGCCGGGCTCGGGCCGGAACCATTCGGAGTCCCTTGTTTCGCGGGGGCGGTCGGGCATTTCCAGCTTCAACGCGTGATTTTTCGCAGAAAGTCAATCGCAAAATGTATCGCGCTGCCATGCGTTCGATTCTCTCTGAGCTGCATCGGCAGGAACGCTTGATTGTGGTGCAGGCACTGTCCATGTCTGAGCCGAAAACCAGGGTTCTGTCAGAGATTCTGAAGCCCATTGATGCACTCCAGTGCCTGATTGTGTTGCCCGAAGCAGATCGGAATATTGATCTGTCTTCGCGCAATCTGCCAGAGGTATCGGTGAGTACTTCGCAAAGCCTGAATCCGGTAAGTCTGATTTCACATGAAAAAGTGATCATGACTGCCGAGGCCATCAAGGCGGTTGACAGGGCATTGCAATAGTTGGTGATCAAGATGAATCAGGAACGACTTTACCAAGTGCTTCTCGAGCCAGTGATTTCCGAGAAATCAACAGGCCTGGGCGATATAAGTCAAATGGTGCTAAAGGTTTTGCCGGATGCGAACAAAAAAGAGGTAAAGGCTGCTGTAGAGACTCTGTTCAAGCTGAAGGTAAAGCGGGTCCAGATTGCTAACGTGCGTGGGAAGGCCAAGAGTTTTGGCCGCATACAGGGTAAGCAAAACGACTGGAAAAAGGCCTATATCTGCCTCGAACCCGGTCAGGATTTTGATTTCCACAACTTTGAGGCGTAATCGGAACGATCTCCGATCTGAAGTAGAGAAAAAATGGCTCTTGTAAAACAAAATCCAACCAGCCCGGGTCGTCGCGGCATGGTCAAGACGGTTAACCCCGACCTGTACAAGGGAAGTCCGCACCGTGCACTGGTTGAACCCAAAACATCGATAAGCGGTCGCAATAACGATGGGCGGATTACGGTACGCCATCGAGGTGGCGGTCATAAACGAAAATACCGGGTTATTGATTTCAAGCGCAACAAGGATGGCGTACCAGCAGTGGTCAGACGCCTGGAATATGATCCAAACCGCAGTGCGCACATCGCATTGCTATCCTATAGAGACGGTGAGTATCGATACATTATTGCCCCGCGTGGTCTCAAGCCGGGAGATACGGTAATGTCTGGAGCTGGAAGCGGGTACACCGTTGGCAATGCCATGCCGATTCGAAATATCCCGGATGGAACCCTCATTCATTGTGTTGAGATGAAGCCTGGCAAGGGTGGCCAGCTCGCTCGTTCTGCAGGCTCCTACGCACAGCTGCTTGGAAAGGAGGGCTCCTACGCACAGCTGCGTTTGCGTTCGGGCGAGGTACGCCGAACACATCTCAACTGTCGTGCAACAATTGGCCAAGTCGGCAATTCCGAAAACAGCCTGCAAAAACTGGGCAAGGCCGGGGCCAAGCGCTGGCGAGGCATTCGGCCAACGGTTAGGGGAGTTGCCATGAATCCGGTTGATCATCCACATGGCGGTGGCGAAGGCCGTACCTCGGGTGGACGTCATCCCGTTACGCCATGGGGTGTTCCAACCAAAGGGTATCGCACCCGTTCCAAAAAAGCCCCAACGTCCATGATCATTCGCAGACGGAAGAAGTAACCATGCCACGATCCATAAAGAAGGGACCATATGTCGACCATCATTTGTGGTCGCATGTCGAACGGGCACGATCGGAAAATTCGCGTCGCCCCATAAAAACCTGGTCGCGGCGGTCCATGATCATGCCGGAGTTTGTAGGCTTGACCATTGCGGTACACAATGGGCGGCAGCATGTGCCAATTCTGATTACCGAGAACATGGTAGGGCACAAACTCGGCGAATTCGCGCCAACACGTACTTTTCGTGGTCACATTGCGAACAAGAAGACCAAATGAATGACTTGAAAAAAGGTTGAAGGGACAGTTCACAGGTAAAGATACGATGGAAGTTAGTGCCATTGCCAAATATGTCAGGCTTTCTCCACAGAAAGCACGTCTGCTCGCCGATCAGGTAAGAACTCTGCCGGTTGAGCGGGCCATTGATCTATTGAAATACAGTAACAGAAAGGCGGCTTTGCCGGTTCTCAAAACCCTGGAGTCTGCAATTGCCAACGCTGAACATAACGAAAATGCGGATATTGACGAACTCTGGATCCGCCAAATCATGGTGGACGAAGCTCCGACCATGAAACGTTTTCGTGCACGGGCCAAGGGACGTGGAACCCGCATCTTCAAGCGAAACTGCCACATTACGGTTTCGGTCAGTGATGAGCCAAATCCGCATCGCAAATTCCGCATTTAACTGAATAACTGGACAAGAATATGGGTCAGAAAGTACAGCCTACCGGATTTCGCCTTGGGATTGTCAAGGATTGGAATGTCAAATGGTATGCCACCAAGCGCAACTATGCGACAACCCTTGCCAGTGATCTCAAGATTCGGGAATTTCTGAGTCGAAAGCTGGCCAATGCTGCGGTCAGCCGCATTACCATCGAAAGGCCGGCCCAAAACCTGAATGTTACCATTTACACGGGGCGTCCTGGAATCGTAATCGGAAAGAAGGGGGAGGATATTGAGCGGCTCAGGCATCGACTGAGTCGTATCAACGGCAGTCCGGTTCAGGTTGCAGTCGAAGAGATTCGCAAGCCAGAGCTGGATGCCAAACTGGTTGCTGAAAGTATTTGCCAGCAGCTGGTAAAGCGGATCTTGTTTCGGCGTGCCATGAAAAGGGCGGTACAAAACGCCATGAGGCTTGGTGCCGAAGGCGTCAAGATCATGATTTCAGGCCGGCTGAACGGTGCTGAAATTGCAAGAAGCGAATGGCATCGGGAAGGTCGAGTGCCGTTGCACACGTTGCGTGCAGACATTGATTACGGTTTTCATGAAGCGTTGACCACCTATGGCATTCTTGGTGTCAAGGTATGGATTTTCAAAGGCGAGGTTTTCGAGGAAGATCCAGTCAAGCCCGAAGTGACGGAAACCGCAGTAGCATCGGAATCCTAAAATTATGCTTCAACCCAAAAGAACAAAATTCAGAAAGCAGCATAAAGGCCGAAACCGGGGCCTGGCGACTCGAGGCAATCGAGTCAGTTTCGGTGAATTCGGCTTGCAGTCGAATACTCGGGGCAGACTGACGGCACGACAAATTGAAGCGGGCCGTCGGGCCATTACCCGTCATGTCAAGAGGGGCGGTCGACTCTGGATCCGAATTTTTCCGGACAAGCCTATTTCAAAGAAGCCGCTTGAAGTGCGTATGGGCAAAGGCAAGGGAAACCCTGAATTCTGGGTCGCATTGGTACAACCCGGTACGATGTTGTACGAGATTGAGGGTGTCAATGAAAGTCTGGCCCGCGAGGCATTTCGGCGTGCCAGTGCCAAGTTGCCAGTGCAAACGAATTTCGCAAAACGGCAGGTAGGCTAGGACTAATGAAGGCATCCGAACTCAGAACCCGGAACGTTGAGAATCTCAAGTCTGACTTGGTTGATCTTCGCAAGCGGCAATTCAATTTGCGTTTTCAGCGAAGTACTGACCAGCTTGCAGACAATGCGGAATTTACTCGAGTCAGAAGAGATATTGCCCGAATCAAGACTGTTCTGAACGAAAAAGCGAGACAGCAGAGTCAGGAAATCCAATGAGTGAAGCATTAAAAACAACGACTGCAAAGTTCGACGAGGAAATTATCCATCAAGCTCGCGAGCGTTTTGGATATGTTGATACGGAACGGCAATACAAGATCCGGGACTTGAGTGATGCCTTGCTGCCTGATCGGACTCCCGAAGCCGCTTCCCGCTTAATTCGCAAGGAAGTTCGCGCTATCCATGATGCTGAAGGAATGGATGCACCGACCGGCCAGTACAAGTTTACAGTAGAAGAAGCCACGATCTTGAGCCTGCAGATTGAAGCGAAACTCTTGAAAGAAAATAAAAATGAGAAGGTTTCGGTACAAGAGTCGGATATATCCGAAGTCAGGGAATCATCTGAACAGGTAGTCGAAAAGATCGGGGATGCGGCCACAGGGGAAGACGGGTCCGTCAAAGCAGAAAGTGAAACTGAAACAGAAGAGAGCGAACCGGCAGAAACCGATCCGGTCAAAGCAGAGTCCGAGCCCGATTCAGCAGAACTGGAACCGGTCAGGAAACAGTCAGCCCCAACCGATGTGCCGGCTGAAGAAGATGCTATCGAGAAGGCCCGTTATGCCAAACGTCAAATCCGTGGCAATGTGGTCAGCAAGTCGGGGCGCAAGAGTATTGTGGTGCTGGTCGAGCGCAAGGTCAAACATCCGCTTTACAAGAAATACATCAGGCGCTCCAGCAAGCTTCACGCGCACGACGAGCACAGTGAGTCTGCTGTGGGTGACGTTGTCAGCATCGAATCCTGCCGCCCAATCTCCAAGACCAAGTGTTGGCGCTTGGTCAAAGTGGTATCGCATGTTCAATAAGGACTGGGGACACAAGTCATGATTCAGATGCAGAGCATGCTGTCGGTTGCCGACAATAGCGGTGCCAGAAAAGTGATGTGCATCAAGGTTCTGGGTGGCTCAAAACGTCGCTATGCCAGAATTGGTGACATTATCAAGATCACTATAAAGGAAGCCATGCCGAACAGTCGGGTCAAGAAAGGAGATGTCTATGATGCGGTCATCGTCAGAACGAAAAGTGGCGTGCGTCGCCCCGATGGCTCCCTGATTCGCTTTGACCGAAATTCGGCTGTGCTGCTGAATAATGCTCATCAGCCGATTGGCACGCGAATTTTTGGCCCGGTCACCCGTGAATTGCGTTCGGAAAAGTTCATGCGAATCATTTCCCTGGCTCCGGAAGTACTTTAGCTTGAATTCGGCACTTCAATTTGACTGGATAGCGGAATGCAAAGAATAATCAAGGGCGATGATGTGATCGTGATTTCAGGGCGATACAAGGGCAAGCGAGGTCAGGTGCTTCGCTTGACTGGAGATGGCCGGGCTTACGTGAACGACGTCAACTTAGTCAAGAAACACAAGAAAGGCAACCCGGATAAACGGGAAAAGGGTGGCATCGTTCAACAGGAAGCCCCTATTCACCTGTCTAATCTTGCTCTTTACAATCCGACTACCAAGAAAGCAGACCGTATCGGCTACAGAACGCTTGAGGACGGCAAGAAAGTTCGGTTCTTCAAGTCCAATCAGGAAGTTGTTGACATTAGTTGACTGCAATCAGGTTAATTGACATGCCTAGGCTGAAAGAAAAATATCACGCAGAAATCATTCAGGGCTTGCAGAAAGAATTTTCCTATGCAAGTGTGATGCAGGTTCCACGGATTACCAAGATTACCTTGAACATGGGGCTTGGTGAGGTTGTTGCCAACAAAAATGCGTTGCAAAGCGCACTTTCAGACCTGGAGAAGATTTCAGGACAGAAACCATTGGTGACCAAGGCGAGACGTTCTGAAGCAAATTTCAAGATTCGTACGGGCTGGCCAATTGGTGCCAAGGTAACCCTGCGACGGGACCGGATGTATGAATTTCTCGATCGCCTGATCTCGGTTGCGATTCCCCGTGTTCGTGATTTTCGGGGGTTGTCCGATAAGTCTTTTGATAGTCGGGGAAATTATTCATTTGGCATCAAGGAGCAAATTGTTTTTCCTGAAGTTGATTATGACAACATTGATGCATTGCGGGGTCTGGATGTCTGTATCACTACCTCGGCAACCAGTGACCGTGAAGCGGAGTCATTGCTCAGGGCTTTCAATTTCCCATTGAAGAATTAGCGGCGGAGACAAGTTTTCATGGCAAAAAAATCAATGATTGCACGCGAGGTAAAACGGCGCAAGCTGGTTGAAGTCTATTCCGATAGGCGGAGCGAGGTCAAATCTAGAGTCATCAATCCGGAACTGGGCATGGAAGAGCAGTTTCAAGCCATGCTTGATTTGCAGAAATTTCCGCGTGACTCGAATCCTTCACGGGGCAGAAACCGTTGTGGCCTGACCGGAAGATCAAGAGGGTATTACCGCAAGTTTGGTCTGAGCCGGAACAAGCTAAGGGAAGTCATTATGCGTGGCGAGGCTCCTGGTGTAGTGAAGTCGAGTTGGTGATTCAGCTCATGAAACTGGAATATGAAGTATGAGTATGTCTGATCCCATAGCTGATATGCTGACCCGGATCCGAAACGGGTTTCGCTCTTCCAAGAAGTCGGTGTCCATTCCTTCTTCAAGGAGCAAAACTGCAATTGCCAAAGTTCTTCTGGATGAGGGTTACATTAGTGGATACAGCGTGGCAGGGAAAGGTGCAAGGCAAAACCTGGATATCCAGCTAAAGTACTATCGAGGAAAACCGGTGATTGAAGAGATTAAACGCGTGAGCCTGCCAAGCTGTCGGATCTATGTTTCATGCGATCGGATACCGTTGGTCAAGAATGGTCTGGGTGTAGCGCTGATTTCAACCTCACAGGGGCTGATGACCGATAAACAGGCCCGTCAGGCCGGTGTTGGCGGTGAAGTTGTGTGTACGGTTTTTTGACGAAAATTGAGATCAGGCCACCAGAGAAGATAGAATTTAGGAGAATCCCATGTCCCGAATCGCAAAAATACCGGTTAGCGTTCCATCTGCTGTAACCGTTGATACCTCAAATGGAAAAATTACCGCCCGGGGGCCAAAAGGTGAATCCGGTTTCAAGCTGTTCCCGGGACTTGCCATAAGGCAAAACGAGGCAGGCCTGTCTGTCGATATTGATGCCAGGGAAGACGAAGTTGACAAGCAGTTGCGTTCGATGTGGGGAACGACCCGGGCTTTGCTTGATAACCTGATTACCGGCGTTACAGAGGGTTTCAGCAAACGCCTGCTAATCACCGGTGTCGGGTATAGAGCCCAGGCTCAGGGACGTAGTCTCAACTTGAATCTGGGTTATTCACATCCTATTTCCTATGAGCTTCCCGATGGAATTGAGGCCAATACGCCCACTCAAACGGAAATTGTTGTCAGCGGCATTGACAAGCAGGTTGTCGGACAGGTAGCCGCTGAAATCAGGGCATTCCGACCCCCCGAACCCTACAAGGGCAAGGGCGTTCGGTATGCGGAAGAGTATGTAGTCAGAAAACAGGCCAAGAAGAAGTAGGCACTGTTTTTCGGTAGCTTGAGATCAGGAAATATGGCTAACAGGAATCAGGCGAGATTGAAACGAGCCAAGCGTTCGCGTTACAGGATTGCACTTCATGACGCAATGCGCTTGTCGGTATTTCGAACCTCACGGCATTTTTATGCTCAGGTTTATGATGTGTCGGGTGAGAAGGTGCTAGCCTCAGCCTCGACACTGGATCCGTCCATTCGCAAGTCCATGAAGCATGGGGGAAATTGTGAAGCAGCCAAGGCAGTAGGTGCCTTGATTGCAAAAAATGCACAGTTTGCCGGTGTAAGCAGCGTTGCATTTGATCGATCGGGTTACCGCTATCATGGTCGAGTTCGTGCATTTGCCGATGCTGCCCGGGAAAACGGGCTCGCCTTTTAACATCAAGGTTTATTTGTCATGGCTAGATCGAGAGAGAGGGACGCAGCCTCCCAGGATAATTTAAAGGAACAGTTGATTAACGTCCGGCGTGTGGCCAAAGTTGTTAAAGGCGGACGTATATTTGGATTTTCAGCATTGACTGTTGTCGGTGATGGTGATGGCCGGGTCGGAATTGGACGTGGCAAGGCCCGAGAGGTTCCGGTTGCCGTTCAAAAGGCAATGGAAGATGCAAAACGCAACATGTTTCGGGTGAACATGAATGGCAAAACCATCCAGTATCCGATAGTGGGCCGTCATGGTGCGGCCAGAGTCATTATGCGTCCGGCAGGTGATGGTACCGGGATCATTGCAGGTGGCACGATGCGGGCGGTCCTTGAGGCGGTAGGCATTGAGAATATTCTTACTAAAGTGATCGGTACCACCAATCCCATCAATGTCACCAGAGCGACTATAGATGGGCTCAGCCAGCTTAAAGGCAAGAAATATATCGCGGCAAAACGGGGCAAGAAGGTCAAAGAACTGTTTGATGTGCCCGAAGAGAATCAATAGTCTCGGCAATAAAGGAAAAGAAATCAGTCATCAAAACCATGATAGGAGTGTGGCCAATAGCCATGAACAAAAAGAAAATGCTCAAAGTAACCTTGATTCGAAGCATGCATGGACGCATCAAGAAGCATCAGGCATGCGCTCGCGGACTTGGCTTACGGCGCATGCATCAGACTGTTGAAGTACTTGATACTCCAGAAAACCGGGGCATGATCAACAGGATTAGCGATATGCTGCATTGCGAAACGGAATAAGCCGATCGGATGTGAAAACTGAATTGTCCGGCCGATGATTCATGCATACAGATACTGAGCAAAAATATATCAACATGACAACCTTGAAACTCAATCAAATCAAGTCAGCACCCGGTGCAAGAAAAGGCCGAAAACGTGTAGGCCTTGGTCGGGGCTCGGGGACCGGCAAGACGGCTGGTCGTGGACACAAAGGCCAGAAGTCCCGTTCGGGAGGATTTCACAAGGTTGGGTTTGAGGGCGGTCAAATGCCGCTTCAGCGTCGTTTACCCAAACGCGGTTTTCGTTCGCGAGCCAGTTTGCATCATGCGGAGGTTCGCCTGGGAGAATTGAACAAGATAGATGGCGATGTAGTTGATCTCGACTCCCTGAAGAAGGCCAAAGTAATACGACACCACATCACCAGTGCCAAGGTCATACTGAGTGGCGAGATTGGCAGGTCTGTGACTGTGGTTGATGTTTCTCTCAGCAAAGGTGCCGAAGCGGCCATCGTCAACGCTGGCGGGAAGGTTGAACAGCCTAGAGCGGAATAGGATACAGGTAAGATGGTCAAGGCAAAGTCAGTCAGGAAGAGTGTCCCGAGTTCGGGCATGTTTGGCAGCTTGTCTGATTTGAAGCAGAGGATCCTGTTCATGCTCGGAGCACTGGTGGTGTTTCGACTTGGTACGCATGTGCCCGTGCCGGGAGTTGACCCTGCTGCAGTCGCCGCCCTGTTCGAGCAGACTCGGGGCTCAATTATCGATATCTTCAATATGTTCTCGGGGGGTGCCCTGAGCCGTCTTTCGATATTTGCCCTTGGAGTAATGCCGTATATCTCGGCATCCATCATTATGCAAATGATGAAAGCAGTCATACCTTCGTTGGAGCAATTGAACAAGGAGGGTGAAGCAGGGCGGAGAAAAATCACCCAGTACACGCGTTATTTTACGGTCGTGCTGGCACTTTTTCAGGGAATTGGCATTTCCGTTGCCATTGAGAGTCAGCAAGTTGCTGGTTCGCCGGTTATCCTGATTCCCGGAATCGGGTTCAAGATTGTTGCGGCTGCAACATTATGTGCAGGAACCATGTTTCTGGTATGGCTGGGCGAGCAAGTCAGCGAACGCGGTCTTGGCAATGGTATCTCGCTGATCATATTTGCCTCGATTGTGGCGGGCCTTCCTTCTGCGGTTGCCGGCACTCTGGAACTGGCTCGAACCGGAGCCCTGTCCGGTGGATTGGTTTTGATGTTGTTCATTGGTGCCCTGGCTGTCACTTATTTTGTGGTTTTCGTAGAGCGCGGGCAGCGACGAATTACGGTGAACTATGCAAAACGTCAGCAGGGCAGAAAGATGATTGCAGGACAATCTTCGCATCTTCCATTCAAGCTCAACATGGCGGGAGTCATTCCTCCGATTTTTGCTTCCAGCCTGATATTGTTTCCTGCCAGTCTGGGCAGTTGGTTTGGCCAGTCGGAAAGCATGGGCTGGATGACTGATATTGCGACCAAGCTTCAGCCGGGAGAGCCGATTTATACATTCCTGTATGGAGGCATGATCATTTTCTTTTGTTTTTTCTATACGGCCCTGGTATTTAATCCGGTCGATATCGCTGATAATCTGAAGAAGTCGGGAGCATTTATTCCGGGAATTCGACCTGGAGCCCAAAGTGCCAAGTATATTGATGGTGTGGTATCTCGACTGACCATGATTGGTGCCATATACATCACCTTTGTATGCCTGATTCCGGAATTCCTGATTGTGCAATACAGCGTACCGTTTTATTTTGGAGGGACCTCGTTGTTGATTATTGTTGTGGTCACGATGGACTTGATTGCCCAGGTCCAGTCATACTTGATGTCAAGACAGTATGAAAGCATCATGAAGAAATCCCCATTCCAGCGTCCGCAGGGTGTGCGTTAAATTCTGGTCTTAATCGGAAATCGGAGATGAAAGTAAGAGCATCAGTCAAGAAAATTTGTCGTAATTGCAAAATTATTCGCAGAAATGGAGTTGTCCGCGTGATTTGCCGGGATCCACGGCATAAGCAAAGGCAGGGATAAGGCAGTCGCACGGATGGACATTCGCCTTGATAGAGGTTGACAAATCTGATAGAATCGCCTGCTTTTTGGCCGGGCTGGATTGTCGGTTCTATCTGATTGTTTCACATTGAATACTAGGTCTAGAGAATATAAGCATGGCACGTATCGCAGGCATAAACCTACCGTCTGACAAGCATATTGAAATTGGTTTGACAGCGATTTACGGCATTGGTCGTCCCAGTGCGGGAGCAATTTGTGATGCTGCAGGCGTGGAACGCACGACCAAGGTTCGAGATCTGGGCGAGGATCAGGCCGAGGTATTGCGAGCCGAAGTGGCCAAGTATCCGATCGAAGGAGATTTGAGAAGAGAGGTTTCCATGAATATCAAGCGGTTGATGGATATGGGGTGTTATCGCGGAATGCGGCATCGGCGCGGATTGCCGGTTAGCGGGCAGCGCACCAAGACCAACGCTAGAACTCGCAAAGGACCGCCTAGACCGGTCAAGAAATAATCCGCTTTGCTGCATTATCGATTATCAGGTTATATTTATGTCCAAGCATGCACCGACAGGCAGATCGAGAGCAAAAATCCGCAAGAATGTGAGCGAAGGTATTGCCCATGTTCATGCAACCTTCAACAACACCATCATTACCATTACTGATCGGCATGGTGATACCCTGTGCTGGGCTTCGGCGGGGAACTCGGGATTCAAGGGTTCGAGAAAAAGCACCCCTTATGCCGCACAAACTGCGGCCGGCATTTGTGGAAAGAAAGCGCAGGAAATAGGTGTCAAACAGCTTGAAGTCAAGATTAAGGGGCCTGGACCGGGGCGCGATTCTGCTGTTCGGGCACTGAATGCGCTAGGTCTTGAAATTTATTCTATTTCTGATATCACGCCGATTCCTCATAATGGCTGCCGGCCGCCAAAAAGGCGTCGTGTGTGACTGTTTGACCCATCAGAAGTTCTGGAGAATCCAATGGCAAGATATACAGGTCCGACCTGCAAGCTATCACGAAGGGAAGGTGTCGACCTACTCCTGAAGGGGCCGGAGAGAACGATCGCTGACAAGTGCAAGTTTGATCGTATTCCGGGCACGAAAGTTGCTGGACGTCGTCCCAAGTCGAGTGTATATGGGACGCAGCTTCGCGAGAAACAGAAAATGCGCAGAATGTACGGTGTCCTTGAGAAGCAGTTCAGAAACTATTACAAGGAAGCCGCGAGCATTCCGGGTTCAACAGGATTCAACCTTCTGCTGTTGCTTGAACGCCGTTTGGATAATGTCGTGTTTCGAATGGGTTTTGGGTTGACTCGTGCCGAAGCGCGTCAACTGGTCAATCACAAAGGCATCATGGTCAATGGCCGTAAAGTGAACATTCCCTCATACCGGGTAAGCATTGGGGATGAGATTGAGGTGGTGGACAAATGCAAGGGTCAGATTCGAATTCAGCATGCTCTTGGAATATCCCAGCAAATGGACGGTTCACCCTGGGTTGATGTTGATGCGGAGAAGTTCAAGGGGGTGTTCAAGACTTACCCCGAGCGAGTTGAATTGTATGCTGACCTGGATGAGGCGCAGGTGGTTGCGCTGTATTCAAAATAGCCCTGATTCCCGATTGTTTGATTGTTTTATGCATCACTTTGCATGAATTATGAGGTATGAAAATGCAGGATCCAACGGTTGACTTTCTTCGACCCAGGCTGATTGAGAAAGATCAGATTGACGAGCGAAATTCGCGAATCATTATCGAGCCTCTTGAGAGAGGTTTGGGTCATACATTGGGCAATGCCTTGCGACGTATCATGCTCTCGTCAATGCCTGGCTGTGCTGTGACGGAGGTGCATATTGAGGGTGTTCTCCATGAATACTCAACGATCGAAGGCGTTCAGGAGGATGTCATCGACATTCTCATGAATCTGAAGACCTTGCCGATCATTATGCATACTCGTAACGAAGCCGAGGTGAGACTGATCAAGAAAGGGCCCGGCGCGGTTACTGCCAATGATATCCAGCTAACCGATGATGTTGAAATGCCGTTTCCCGAGCATCACATTGCTACGCTTTCCAAGGGTGCGACGCTGGACATGCATCTTCGAATCAAGCGGGGCAGGGGCTACGTCAAGGCAGAGAGTCGCGACCGTGGAATCGATGAATTGAATTCGGTTGGATTGATACCATTGGATGCATCATTCAGCCCTATCAACAAGATTGCGTATGCGGTTGAGGATGCCAGAGTGGAACAGTCTACGGACTTGGATCGACTAGTGATTGACATTGAAACCAATGGTGCGATTGACCCTGAGATGGCATTGCGTCGTGCCGCAACAATTCTGCATGACCAGATATCGGTATTCGTGAACCTTGATGAATCGATTATCTTCAATCAGATTGAAGAGGAGCCTGAAATTGAGCCGGCATTATTGAAGCCTGTTGATGATCTTGAGTTGACAGTGCGTTCCGCAAACTGCCTCAAGGCAGAGAATATTTACTACATAGGCGATCTTGTTCAGCATACCGAGCATGAGTTGTTGAAAACCCCCAATCTTGGCAAGAAGTCGCTGACTGAAATCAAGGATGTTCTGGCTCAGCGAAATCTTGAACTTGGAGTTAAAATTGAGAACTGGCCTCCACCTTCACTGATGATCAGTGAAGACGGTACACGAATGGGTTTCAAGTAATTATGCGACATCGAAAATCAGGTCGCTCACTGAACAGGACGTCGGCCCATCACAGGGCCATGTTTTCCAACATGACCAACTCCCTGTTTCTGCATGAGCAAATTCTGACAACCTTGCCAAAAGCGAAGGAGTTGCGGCGATTTGCAGAGCCGATGATCACTTTGGCCAAGAAGCCGTCTCTTGCGAATCGGAGAATTGTATTTTCAAAGTTGCGCAACCGCAAGATCGTGGCCAAGCTGTTTGAGGATCTTGGGCCGCATTTCGAAGGCAGGCCTGGCGGTTATCTGCGCATCTTGAAGTGCGGGTATAGACGTGGTGATAGTGCTCCGATGGCGATTGTTCAGTTGGTCGACCGCGAATGCAGAAAGACTCTATGCTGAGTGAAGCATCCGAAATGGACTTCCGACGTTTTGTTTTTGCTTATCCCGACTTGCGAAAGGGAAGTCTAGTTCTGACGGATAATGGCAATATCCGCGCAATCTGGAAGGGCAGCAGAGGATCTTACCTCGGATTACAGTTCCTTGGTGATGGCATAGTGCAGTATGTCATGTTTAATCAACGCGAAAACGAAAAGGAAGTCTCCCGTGCTTTGGGTCGTGATGCCATCCAGGGAGTATTACGGCAAATTAAGGCATTCGGTCTAGTTGCGTTACTTGTCGAATGATGGAAGATGACCTGTCTGTAGACGACCGTATTGTCCGGCACGTCAAGCCTAGCATAATTTTCAAGGACGGCGACTGCCAGTGGTGCTTGGCCTTGTCTACGCGAGAATGAGAGCGGACCATCTGTGAACTGGCTTGAAGCATTTGGAAGTAATGGGAATTATCAATTGAGCGAAGTGAGGTGCTTGTGTCGACTAAGAAGAAGGTCAAATGGTCGGTTTGCAGAACTGAATGTCGGATCAGTCTTGAATTCAGTATCCCAGTATCCAGGTTGGGTGCATTGCAAATTGTCCATGACCGTCTAAAGGGCAATAACGGCTTTGATGCAGGTCCTTTGCATGCAAAAGTTGCTGGACCGCCACCAGGAAGGAGGCTTGGCTAGCGGGAGATATATTGCGGAATGCATGATCAACATGCATCCAGCGATTGATGCGCCTGCAGAATAAGATTCAAGGTGATTGTGCTATTGCCTATACAGGAAAGTCGATTTTTGTGAATGACGGTTAGCCACAGCCCCAATTCCACCATGAAGCAACACCCCGGAAGGAGGGCGTGCATTGTAGACGGCCAGAAGGCAGATGACAATCTCCCTATCAACCATGATGGAGAATTGTCATGTGTAAGAGCTGCTGTCCCAACTGACCTGTGCTCAACGATGCCAGATAAAGGCTCTGTTTTCTAGAGATATTCCTGATTCTGGTTTTGCAAAATCCGAAAAAAGTACTTGCATGAGAGTTCATGGAGCGCTTACGACAGTAATCGGATTGGCTGATATTTCTATAGCTATCCGAGATGCGTGGTTACAGAATGCATCAGAAGATCAGGTGGCGGCGGGCCGGGCTTGAACTTCATGGTTTAAATCCTGCCGGTTCACGCAATGCTTGAAAGGTGTCTATGGGGTCGGGAGAAACTGCAGAAGTTTCCTCAACATTCCCGTGGCCTTCGATGCCAATCTGGAGTCTCGTCTGATTGCTATTTACGACGGCAATTTCTGTCAAACTCGTTGTTATTATTTTAGGAATTATATATTTAAGTTGGAGTTATGGCTGAAAGTAGTGCGCGGGGGCGAAAGGGGTTGAAAAAAGCGGCGTAGCCGGATTAACTGTTGGCAACAATCAAGGTCAACCATGAGGTACGCCA
>JAPYNK010000071.1:0-2799 GCA_028285825.1 Arenicellales bacterium
TTCGGGTGATTTTGCAGTTCTATTGCGCACACCATGGCTGGATGCCCGTTCCGAAACCAGTTGACTCCGTTCTCAAGATGCCAGACACGCTCTTGAGAATGGGCCAGGTATATTGCAAATTCATTAAAGTCAACATGACATCTTGTATGGCGGTACTTTCGATTGGCTCTTAAATGCCTATTGTTCTGATGGCATCTGACGGTGCAAGCCATTGCCTTTCCGGAAGACGAACTTTTAGTAGTTTGACCGATATGGAAAGAATTGAATGAGGCTCATTTCCCCTGGATCCGAGAGAGGAAATCCGGTTCTCATGCCGTTCGAAACGAAGTCTGTCGGGTTGGCAGGGCATGAGATGATGTTAACTGAAAGAAGGAAACGTGCGAGTCTGCCGGACCGCGTTTCTGGTACTATATTCAACCGTATCGTTCACGAAAAAGACGGGATCTTCCTTGAAAGACAAACCCACCCTTTGGATAACCCGAAAACTCTCGACCGCCACTGAGCACAGAGCCTCACAAAACTATCGGGTCATTTTGAATCCCGAAGATATGCTGGTCACACCCGATGAAATTGTAGCAAAGAGCCATGAGGTCGATGCAATCCTGCCTTGTCACTCGGAAGTATTCAGCCGGGACGTAGTACGACTTCTGGGACCGCGAGTTCGAATTATCGCCAACCATTCCGTCGGAGTGGACCATTGCGATCTCGATGCCCTGTCCAAACGGGGAATTATGGTCACCAACACCCCGGACGTACTCTCTGATGCAACCGCTGAAATTGCCATGCTTCTCCTGTTAGGCGCCGCTCGACGCGCCATAGAAGGCGATACCATGGTACGCAATAGCCAATGGAATAGCTGGAGTCCATCTTTCATGGTCGGACATCAGGTCACCGGCAAGCGTCTCGGCATCATCGGCATGGGCCGGGTCGGACAGGTGATGGGGAAAAGAGCCGCCGGATTCGATATGGAAATTCACTACCACAACAGAAACCGCCTTGATCCGGAGACCGAGAACGGCGCCATCTTCCATGAGGATATCGATTCCCTGCTCCGGGTTTCAGATTTCCTGTCCTTGCACTGCCCGGCAACGGAAGAAACCCGAAGCATGATGGATAAACGGGCATTCTCGCTACTTCCCGATCATGCAATCTTCATAAACACCGCTCGCGGAGCACTTGTTGATGAAAATGCCTTGCTGGATGCCTTGACGAGTGGCAAGATTGCTGCCGCCGGCCTGGACTGCTTTCAGACAGAGCCCGGAGGCAATACGGATTTCTCAAGGCATCGGAATGTCTTCATGCTTCCGCATATTGGCAGTGCGACATTTGAAACTCGTGATGCAATGGGATTTCGCGCTCTGGATAATCTGGATGCCTTTTTCAGTGGCCGAGAACCCCGCGACCGGGTCGTCTGAACAACCTCCCTTTTTGCCAAGGACAGACGGATAATCGGTATCAGGATCATTCAGCCAGCCTGGTGAACTTCATGACCGCCTCTTCCATGCGCTTCAACCCTTCCGCAATTTCCGATTCGCTGATGTTGAGTGGTGGCGCTAACCGCAGCACATGCGGACCCGCCACCAGTGTCAGCAATCCGGATTCATTGCAAAGAGTCATGAGATCCCTTGCCTTTTCTGCATGCTGTTCTGCCAGCTCGCATCCGAGAAGAAGACCAATTCCTCGAACTTCCCTGAAGATGCGATGATGCTGATTCATATCCTCCAGTCCGGAAACCAGCTGCCTGCTTCGTTGCTCAACATTATTCAGCAACTCAGGGGTATTGATGATGTCAATAGCCTTGCCGCCAACGGCACAGGCCATCGGATTACCGCCAAAAGTGCTTCCATGAGTACCCAATGCCAGATGTTCCGCCAGTCTGTCAGTGGTCAAGGCGGCACTGATTGGGAAACCACAGCCCAGGGCCTTGGCAGTAGTCAGGATATCGGGCACAACACCGAGTTTTTCATGTAGATACAGTGCCCCTGATCGCCCCATGCCCGTTTGCACTTCATCAAAAATCAGCAACGCACCATGGCGGTTACAACAAGCCCTGAGCGTTGCTACAAATTCCCCGGTGGCCGGAGTCACTCCTCCTTCACCCTGGCACGGTTCCAGAATCACGGCACACGCCCTGTCACCGTATTGTTCAAACCACTCAAGCACAGCTTGCGAATCGTTGTAGGGAAGATGCGAAATACCTCCAGGATTGGGGCCGAATCCCTGGCGGTACTTTGGCTGCCCCCCGACACTGACCGTAAAGAAGGTACGGCCATGAAAAGCGTTTTCGAACGCCAGAATTTCATATTTGTCCTCAGCGTATCGATCTTGAGCAACTCGACGGGCAAGTTTCAAGGCTGCCTCATTCGCCTCGGATCCTGAATTTGCGAAAAACACGCGGTCAGCGAAAGTCGCTTCAGTCAATTTCCGGGCCAGTTCAAGCGCCGGCTGATTGGTCAGAATATTGCTGACATGCCAGAGTTTGCCGGCCTGCCTCGTCAGCACCTCAATCAGTTCGGGATTCGCATGACCCAGTGCAGAAACAGCGATGCCACCAGCAAAGTCCAGATACTGAGTTCCGGCATCATCCCACAACCATGAACCCTGCCCTCGTGCAGGCACCATGTCCAGAGGGGAATAATTCGGCATCATTACTCGATCATGCAGTTCCCTCCAGGGAGAAGTTCCAGTACAAGACCGGTCTTCGGCGATAGAAAGTTCAGGCGACATTTGGGAATCCGCTGATTAAAGATGTGGAATTTTACCCTTAACAGTAGCACAATACCGGAAATTTCACACTCC
>JAPYNK010000071.1:2830-3673 GCA_028285825.1 Arenicellales bacterium
TATCAGTGGTCCTGCTTGAGAAGGGCTCTGAAGTAGGCGCCCATATCCTGTCGGGAGCCCTGTTTGAACCAAGAGCCCTGGATGAATTGTTTCCGGATTGGAAATCCATGGGTGCGCCACTCAATACACCCGTCACCCATGATGAAGTCTACATGTTCAGAAGTGGATCAAAAGCCATTCGGATGCCGAACTGGATGATTCCAAAACCCATGCACAATCAGGGCAACTACATCATCAGTCTGGGAGAATTGTGTCGATGGCTCGGTGAACAGGCCGGAAATCTTGGCGCAGAAATTTTTCCCGGCTTTCCAGCTTCCGAGATACTCTTCCATGAAGACGGCAGTATCAAGGGGGTGGCAACGGGAGAGATGGGCAGGGGTGCAGACGGGCAAACCAAAAACAACTATGAACCGGGCATGGAACTGCATGCAAAAGTCACCGTGTTTGCCGAGGGCTGCCGTGGGCACCTGGGTAAACAGCTAATCCGCAAGTTCGATCTCGACAGATCAAGCCAGACCCAGCACTATGCAATTGGCATCAAGGAGTTGTGGAAGGTAGACCCGGACAGGCAGAAACCGGGGTTGGCTATCCATGGTGCTGGCTGGCCATTGTCCGAGCATGGCGCTTCCGGCGGATCATTCCTGTACCACCTGGAGGATAGCCTGGTGTCGATGGGATTGATTACCGATCTTGGCTATGACAATCCCTATATCAGCCCTTTTGACGAATTCCAGAGATTCAAGCACCACCCCGTAATCCGTCAATATCTTGATGGTGGCGAGCGAATTGCCTATGGTGCAAGAGCGATTACCAAAGGCGGCATCAATGCACTGCCCAAAATGA
>JAPYNK010000072.1 GCA_028285825.1 Arenicellales bacterium
CACACTGCTATCCCTTCTTTATTCAACTATGGGGACAATGCCTGATGGAGGAACTCGTTGATAGTGAACAAACCGTGATCGGCCTGGAAATGGTTCTTGATGCAGAACCAAAAGTCAAGGCACGGACACATCAGATGTATGCGATTCGTTATACTGAACTTGATGATTTGGGATTGCTATCCATTGCCGGAGCAGTCGCTAGAGCCTTTATTGCCAATGATAACAATCCAATATCAACGACTGCGATCGACAAGCTGACTGAGGATAAGGGAAGCATAAAAATACTGGAGCATCTTGGCTATATATGGCGGTTGTTTCGAACCCCGGAGAAAAAACCCAGTTATGAGCCCGGTATTCCGAGCTTAATGGGTTTTATAAAGGGAATTATATACCTTCTACACCATCACGGCTGCAAAGAGGCATTACAATGGGTGAATTCGGGTTGTAGAAAAGTGTAAGACTGATGAATACCGGAAACATGCAGAATGAAGACAGTGAGATTCTGTCAATAAAGATCGATCACCGGCCCGCTTGAGCTGAGGAAGTTCACGGCCGCTATGCTGTGCGTTGACAGTTAGTACAAGCGGTATCTGGCGAGTGAAGGGCTAAAGGGGGAAATAGAGCAGCTGTACATTTACGAGGTCAGGCAGAGAAGTATCGAGATCAAGTTTCTGAAAGGGCTTATAAGCAGGCAGGCAACCCTGATCAGGGAGTACGTCTTTGAAAAATTTGTAGGTGCCCTGGAAAAGCATTTTAACGCAGTCAAGGAACAGAAACAGATTGGGGATGTCAGGGATCTCAAGGATATTAATATGATTGCGGGATCCATTTCGGATGACCACAGTTCATCCATGAACTTTGAAGTTCATCTGGGAAGGAAGGTAACGAAAAACTACTACCTGAGCGATCTTGATGCCAATGCGGTCATAAATGAATGTTGGCGTCAGCTGGGTTTGCAGGAGCATTCGGGGGAATATCGGGAAAACCAGGTTCTGCACTGGAAATCAGCCGTATCCGACAGCCAGTCGCAGAGTATTGACAAAGGTATCATAGAGGAACTGCTTCCTGGCAGGAAAATCAAGCTGATCTGCAGAAAGGCAGTACAATGGGTGGATGGATAAATTTCGATCAACACTGGATTCCCGTGTATTTGCCCTGGCAATGCTCATTATTGGTGCGCCGGGATTTATTGACGACATCAGGGATTACCGTCAAGAGTTTAACCTAATAGCCAGTATAATTAAAAACTTTGCACGTCTTTTGCCAAAAGGAATAAATCATGAATGTTTACGCCGTCTTTTTAAATGAATCAAATACTGCTTGCTGGCAGAAAATTCGAGAAGAATGGCCCAATGGACGGAGCTTTATTCTTACTGACCATTTTTGCCTAGTGGCAACAGAAGACATCACCACAACAGCAGAGGTATCTGACAAAATAGGAATTGGTGAAAACGGTACAGGGGCACTAGGGATTGTGCTTGAACTTGGTGCTTACTACGGATTCAATAAGGGCAATCTTTGGGAATGGTTGAAAAAGGTGCAAGCATGACCGATGACAATGTTCACGAACTTCATTCTGTTCCAACTGCACAATCATCAGGTGGTGATGGCGGAAATGGGAAGGACACGCACGCTAGAATTTCTGTAATCGAATCGGAACTGAAACATTTGGCAACAAAAGCAGATATAGAAGAGGTCAAAACACTAATTGCAAACAAGGAATCAACCATGCTTCGATGGCTTGTTGGAACTTTGATTACTGCATCGGTTGGTTTGTCTATTGCCGTAATTAGAACTTTTGTAATCTAGGGCTTGTTAACACTACGTATTGCATCGACGATGAGTGCGAAGACGACGAATCCGGGGGACATGACATCCAGCTTGTCGAAGCGCGGGAACACCCGGCGGAAGCCCTTGAGCCGCCGGAACAGGTGCTTGACCCCGTTGCGCCTTTTGTACAGCTCTCGGTCGTATTTCCAGGGAGCAGCACGGTTGCGCTTCGGAGGCACTACGGGGATGAAGCCGAGGTCGGATACCGGCTGCCGGGTTTCATCGTCCTCACAGGCTTGGTCCATGATGAGTGCCGGACGGTGCGACGGCTTCTCCAGCCGCTTCAGGGGCCACCGCCCCTGCGGGGCATCGTGGGCGTTGCCGGGAGAGAGCGCGAACGCTACGGCCGTCCGGGCATCCGCGGTCACCATATGAAGCCTGGTGTTCCAACCGCCCCGGGACTTGCCGATGCACTGGACGTAGAGAATGGCGTGGGCGCCTGCAGGTTCGAGAGGCCGGCATAGCCCCGCTGCCTCGGCAGCATCGGCGCAATGCGCCCGTACTGTTCCTGGGCGAGTTCCACTTGCCTGTTCCTCCGCACTGTTCCAACTGAAAACATGGGCAACAAGTGTACCACATTCATGGCGAATTGTGTTGACAGGCCCTAGTTGCTCAGCATTTATAGAAGAACTGGGTGTCAACGTGCTGGTAACCATTATGCTGATGGGATTAACTGCCCATTTCGTAGCGGTGATGTTCAATGACGGGCAGCCCTATCGAAATTTATTCCGTAGGATGCGTGGCAAGGACCCGGTTATCGGAACGAAGAATAAGGGTGGTAACCGCAAGATACTGCAATACTGGGATCAGCCCAGAGGCTACAAAAACATTCCAGCGGAACCGTTGGACTCTCTTGTTGAAAGGCACCCCAAACTTGTTTATGACGATAACGGGTTCAAGGAAATCGAGCATCCCGATCCTGTGCACTGGTCAAACCGGCGCAAGGCGTGAAAACATGGATAGGGGAATGAGAATAGCTGAAACATTGCCAGTCAACTGATATGTGAGGTACTGACGAAATGACGAATAGCGAATCAAGAAAGGCTGTGGATCACCGAGACTGGGTTGAGAAAAGGTTTAACTGTTCACCGGAGAAGGTTTTTGGCGTTCTTCAAGATGTCATCAAGGCAGACGTTGCAAAATACAATCAATTAAGCGGGAAAAAATACCACTGCAATATGGAGTGGAATGTTTTCCAGGTATTTCCTGAAAGACTTCAGTCTTCTGGCGCGTCTTACGGTAGATCGGTTACTGCGAAGCTGGAGGGATCTTCCGTTGCTGTTTCAAAATGGAACCAGGATACGCTTGAGTGCGAGCTGTTTATTGGGGAACAGAAAGTAACCATGCATCAGGCCAGCCAGAAGATTATCGGGCCACTGCTGTTTGGGAATGGTTAGTTTTCTGGAAGTTTAAGCCACTTAATTTCCGCAAATCGACTGTAGGCATTTTGATAGAAGTTGATGCCTTCAGGAACGCATTTAGTCTCAGACGCCTCAGACGTGACAAAATTCACAAAATTCTTTTGTTCGTTCCAAGTTTTTTGCAAGTCAAAAATTTGATTGTTCGTGAGTGCATTTGTCCTGTGGTTTATTGTTGTTTCCATGCATTCCATGAAATTCTTAAAAATTGCCAGACGTTGAGTAGCCAGCAGTAGCTCTGGATCGTCTTTGGTGCGGTCGCTAGGAACCAAGTCATCTTGTATCTTGTCAAAATTATTGATGATACATCGTCTTAGATGTCGCACCTGTTCACGCCGCTTATAAAGCTTCCATAACAAGTGGATCAGGCCAAGAATGGCGGAACTGGTAATGCCGACACCAACACCGATCAGCAACCCTTCAATAATACTGCTATTCATTTTCAAGAATTCCCTGTCTGTTATTCAAATAGTATTTCTTCAACAGAACGCAGCCGCTTCTCAACGGCCTGTACCCTATTTTCAACACCGCCTATCCGCACTCCAAACTATTTTAGCAGAGCGTCGGTCTTTTTTGCCTGCTCCCGCTGTTCTTTTCTGGAATCCTCTAAATCCTTTTGAAGACTGTTGACAGTTTTTTCAACCCCCTTTCACCCCACGCACTACTTTCGGCCATAACTCTAACCAAACACTTCCAAGCCAAATACAAGCCGTTTTAAGAGATGTTTAATGCGGGGGTATGCGTTTGTTGCTTGGGGTGAGAAAACGCCTGACAGGGCGTGTCTCGGCCCCATATTTTCAAGAATGACCATCGGATCGGTCAATTTGCCCGATTTCGTTCGTTTCCGGTTTCCTGCCATCCATCCCCCCATTGTACTGCCCCGCCGATGGCGTGATGGTGTAGAAAGCATATAATTCCCTTTATAAAGGAACAAACAGAGGATTCTTATGCGATGGCAGACAGTGCAAGTCAACATGAAGTGGTTGAATCAATGGACTAGCGTTCGCAAGTCAAGATAGTCCAAGCAGATCCTTGTCGATATGAGCGAGGCTTATCCTCTAAAACCGTGGGGCAAAACCCAGCCAAAATAGATTCCGATTGCCAGAAACAGCATGATGAAGAGCGATAATCCAACGCGCAGAAACAACGCCTTGATGACACGCTGGGAGCTCGAAGGGTCTCGCACCAGAAAATAAAATCCTGTGAACAGGCTAGCGATCACAAAGAGAAGTAACAGGACGAGTGCAATCTTGAACAGCATCAGGATTTTCTCTGAATAATCATCATCGACAGATGAATATCAAGTGCAGAAAAAGGTCGCTACAATTATGGGTCATAAGCACGTATATTATCGCGGTTTTGATTCTGGTTTCGCTCGGAACATGGCAATTTACCAGAGGCATTCACAAGGCAGAACTGGAAAAAGAAATGGAGATGTTTGCGGACAGCACGATGGATTTGCAGACTGCACCAGAGGACTGGAATGCCTTGAATTATAGAGAGGTTAGACTGACAGGTAAACCACAGACTGCAGGAACGATGTTGCTGGATAGCCGGATATATCAAGGCCAGGTCGGATATGAAGTGATTGTGCCTTTTGTGCTGCAAGATCAAAGCGCAACCGTTTTGCTTAACCGGGGCTGGGTGTCCAGGGAACAGGCCGGCATGCTGGAGAATGAAGAAATTAACGAAGAGATGGAAATTGCCGGTCAGCTCTACCTGCCAAAAACCGGCATGAAACTGGTCGACACCATATTGGAAAAAGACCAGTGGCCACGAGTCATTGCCTATTTTGATATTCAGGGCCTTTCTGGAGAATTGGGAGTTTCCCTGGCACCGGCTGTCGTTGTACTGGATTCGGATCTTGATTATGCCTTCGAGAGGATATGGCAGCCTTATGTTATGAGCCCAATTCGACATTATGGTTATGCAGCACAGTGGTGGGGACTGGCACTGGTTCTGCTTGTATTTGGTTGGGTCTGGAAATTCAGGAGTCAAGGACAAGGTCATGGGTGAAGTAAAAAATGAATCTTCGATGCCGGTAGGAAAAAGCCTGTCAAGAGCCAAGGCAGTAATCCTGATTATGCTCTTTCTCGGTCCACTGCTCGGTGCATTCCTGTGGTATTACGGTCTGAATGCCAAATTGGTTCCGGGGCAGATCAATAATTCCCCGTTGATTGATCCTCCAGTCACGCTTGAAGAGTTTTCAAATCCGAAACATGGGGATGTGCCAATTACTCTGGCAGACTTGAAGCGAAAATGGACAATTGTTCATATCGTCAATCAACGCTGCAATCAAGACTGTGAGACATTTCTCTACAACACCCGACAAGTACGTCTTGCCGTGGGTAGGCATGCAAATCGAATTTCGAGGGTGATCATGACTGAAGATCCGGAATTGATTGAGTGGATGCGGCAGGACCATCCGGATGCTGCGCTGATTATGGCTGCAGAAAATGGCATAGAGGACCAGTTGGATTCAGTTATCAAGACACCTGAAAACGGTTCAGGACACGCCTTGCTGATTGATCCACTCGGCAATGTCATGATGGCCATACCGAATGACTTGCCCCCCAAGCTATTGCTTAAGGATCTGAAAAAACTACTGAAGCTGTCTCGGATCGGTTAAATAGAACACCACTGAAACTGAACAGTGGTTCTGCCCAAATAGGCAGATCAAAACAGGCATCATACCTGAATGCCCAATCGTGAAACCCCATGATGGTCATGGCGTGCATGGTTTACGATCCTTGCTGAACCTTTATTGGTGATGCTCCTCAGTTATGTCTCACTTCCATTATTGCATAAACAAATAAGGGCAACAGTTTGCAGTTTATGGATACGCTCGGCGGTTTTATCGGAGGCAGTATTCGGATATTGTAGGGTTACGCGACCATACCCTTTCCTACCGCAGCAAATCAGAGACGCTTTCTCGTCTCTCTTGAAGAATCAAGCCAATGC
>JAPYNK010000073.1 GCA_028285825.1 Arenicellales bacterium
TGTCATACCGACGAACTGGCTATGATACAACGGTTCGATATCCTTGATATTCGGTTTCAGTCCCTCATGAATAGGCCTACGTTGGCTGATCAGGTAAACAATGAACACGTTCATGAACTCGACAGACAGTTCATGCTGCTGGAGAAATAACCAAGCATCGAACAAATCTCTCGGGTGTTGTCGGTAGAGGGCGGCACACATCTTGCCTGCGTAGATTTCATGTTGCGCCAGACAGGTGGCTGTAACTTCTCTACCGACCTGTTGCTCGAATAACGATGAGAGCGGCTTTTCAACTACCGGCAGCAGGCTACCACGGATTACCTGATTTGGTTCTATTTTTATCTGAACTCCATCACGAATCACCAGCGCATTGAGTGTGCCTTCATATATTCTTACCTGTGTTCCCGGATAGGCTTGCTGGATGTCTTTGGATATCTTTTGCATCTGTGCAGCAATATCCTGCAGTGCTTCTTTCCTCGTGTTGTTTGGCAGGTAATGCAAGTCGATATCAACCGAAAGCCTGGGACGGTCCAGATAAAAGAAGTTGATGGCTGTACCGCCCTTGAGGCAAATACTTCTGATTTTGCGATAAAAGGCAATACATCGATAAGCAGCACCATCTGTTTTTCATATTCTTCCTTCATTTATCCATGACCCATGTGTGCGGCACGGTGATACGGAATTGCGGATGCGGCACACCCTCGAACGGCAATAATCGGTTGCTAGCCCCCAGCTCTATGACTTCAAGATTCAAGTCCTTGAACCATGCATGTCCGACCGCCTGTGCCAGTGCCAGGAACAATCGCTTTGCCTTGACCGACTTACAATGCTGCAGTGTACTTTGCATTAAGGCCGACCGTAAACTAGGCAAACCCTCCATCAATTGCCGTGCCTCTTCAAAATCGCCCTGTTTGGGTAGAAGCTGGCAGTATTCCAGCATCGCACGCTCGGAACTGCTGACCTTGATGCTTACTCCTTCGCTTTTTGCCTCTTGTATACTGGTATAAATTGGCTCGAACAGACTGTCCACATTGAGTATGTGCGCGTTTAGGCCAATGTACAGTTTTCTGAACCAAGCAGGTAAATGCAGCCTGTCAGGCATCGCCAGATGCAGGACCGGTGCCCGGACAGGCACGTAGTGTCCCCTGCCTTGCAACTCTAGAGCCGTTCTGGCAGCAGGATAAACATTGAGACGATTCCGTTGTAAGGCATAGATTGTGCCTGCCAGCGTGGGCACGGTGTTCGCCCGTATCCAGCAGCCTCTGCCCAGGGCCTGAAGCCAACCGGTATCACGATATTGCTGTAGAAGTTGGGGAGACACACCCTCTGACCTCAGCCATTCACTGGTCATGGGCACGCCTTCCGGACTGGCTGCTAGCACCTTGTTGATTTTTGTGGGTTTCGGTGTTTGACTAGGCATGAACACTCACTCAGCTCAAGAAAACCAATTGATATTTTTAATATAGTTAAATATATTATTTATTTATTATATATTTTTCAATATTTCGAAAGAGCCTTAGCACCGACGGACTGGTATGAACGGATTACGAGTCCATCATCGATATCAAGCGAAATTTTTATCTCTGACTTTAATTGCACGGTTATAACTGGTCGATTCAAGTACCTTCCCATCCACTCCAAACCTTTCCTGCAACGCCTGATGTCATTGTTTACCCAATTTAGCTGGAACAATGATAGGAATTCTGTATTTTCGCTCTGCTCATTTCTGGGCTAGCACCAGTCTCAGCTTCGATGGTTTTACCCGGCTCAACCTCATCAGCCAGCAACACGCCTTTACTAAATAGATTTTTCGGGAATTATAGACATTGGTTGACACAGGCCAATCCTCTCCGCAATAGGGCTCGATATGGGCAGTCAGCCCCGTATCGCCCCCAACTTCCGCGTCCTTCGCGCTGATTGAGGCTGTTTGGCGACAAGTTACCAAGCGAAATACTGTGTCAAATGGAGGCAAACATGAATGTTTTCCCTAGATGATTAGAGATAATTATTCTTGAAAGGTAGGACTATCACCGTTACCCCACTTGCGTCGCGAATCTCGACACTTTCGGTAACGCTTCTATTTTTTCCTGGCAAGCAACATAAACAAATATCCTTGTCAATCATGGAATTGAACAAAGTCTTTCCGGCTCCCAGAGTTCCAGGGCAATAAATAAGCACCGATAGGCTATTAATGTTTCAGTCGCCTTCTTCAATCCATCTAGGGTAGCCCATATGCACTGTTTTGGCTATAAAGACTCCCAAGTGATGCCGCCAAGCCATCCATTCCTAATGTCCCGGATGATCGCTCGTCCCGCTTTCTCAAGGTCGACCGCACCGCCCTTGATCAGGCATCCGCGATGCTTGCCGATCGCAAGCAGCAATTCCATGGAAGTTCTGTTCAGGCTTTCGATATTGTAACGTTTCAAAATCCGCTCACCATATCGGGTCTTGAGAAATTCGAGAGCAAACAAGGCAATGTCCTCATAGCTGACTACGGTGTCGCGGATGGCACCTGTAATCGCAAGGCAGAATCCACTATCCGGAGATTCAATTTTTGGCCATGTCAATCCCGGTGTGTCCAGCAAATAAAACCCATCGTCGATCCGGATTCGCTGTTGCTGGCGAGTTAGTGCGGGCTGGTTACCGGTTTTTGCAACTGCTCGCCCACGAAGGGTGTTAATCACGGTGGATTTACCGGAATTTGGAATTCCAACCACCATTGCCAAAACCCTTGAATGACGCCCACCGGAGCGTTCAACCACATCCATACACATCGCTGGAATTTGCTTGGCCTCTGCTCGCTTTCTCAGATCCGCGACCAGTACAGGACGTTCGTATCGGCATGTGATGTAACGTGACCATTCATCAGTCAGACTCGGATCCGACAGGTCGGGTTTGGACATTACCGTGATGCAGGGCTTGTCGCCTCGCAAGGAGTCGATGAGGGGATTCATGCTGCTCGCCGGCACTCGGCTGTCCAGAATCTCCACAAAAACATCCACCTCGGTCTTGACCTCGGCAATCTCCTTTCTGGCCTTGTGCATATGGCCAGGAAACCACTGGATAGTCCTCAGGTGATCAAGTGACCGCTCACTCATTGAGAAATCGCCATCGTATGTGTTCGTGAATGCTGAATCCTGCAATCTCTTGCTGAAACAAGAGGACATGCATGCAAGCCCTCATGTCAATTTTGCACGATATGGTTCTGGATTTGCTGTCCCATGCGTTGCTTCAAAATCTCGATCCAAGGCCCGCCCCGGCACCCGCATTACCGGACAATACCCATGCATTTACCGCCTTGCGATGACTTGCGATCAGTTCCATTGTAGTACAAAAACTGCAATCTACAGGGAATTGGAAGCATGCGGCCTGATGGATAGAATTCCTTCATCACGAACTTCCCGTTCCGATACGGCAAATCAGGACTTGCGCGGTTTTCTGATATAGTCGCACCATCTTCTGAATTAGCTGCTGAATTCTGATGTGTATCGTGTTTCTGGCTATTGATCAGCATCCGGATTACCGCTTAATCATTGCTGCCAACCGCGATGAGTACCACGCAAGACCATCTGCAGGGATGGGGTTCTGGAAGGATCATCCACAAGTCCTCGCCGGAAGCGACTTGCAGGAAGGTGGAACCTGGCTCGGATTAACCCGTTCAGGATACTTCTGTACGGTAACCAACTATCCGGAGCCATCAGCCCTCACCCAGAAATTGAATAGTCGCGGTCAGCTGGTTCGCCAGTTACTGGTGGATGAGCCATCAGTAACTGAATCACACCAGTACCTGAAGAATGAGGGCCAGACGTATCGACCCTTTAACCTGATTTTTGGAAACCATGCAAATCTGCATGCCTACAGCAACCGCGAACAGGAATTTGCCAGACTCGAGAAAGGCTTTCACAGTGTTTCCAATGGCCCAATGAACAAGGCCTGGCCAAAAGTCTCACACGGGGTCAAAAAGCTGACAGACTTGATTGTCCATGGCGGAAAAATTGACTCGCGAATCCTTACGGAATTCATGCAGGATCGATCATTGCCAAGCGATAACCCTCCGAAACCCGGTACAGCCCCATGCTTTTCCCCGATTTTCATTCGAGGGGATCTTTATGGCACGCGAGCCACCACCTGCCTGCTGTTCAATGGCAATAACGTACACATTACAGAATCCAGCTATGAACCTTCTGGGAAAATCACGGGACAGCAGGAGTTCAGCATTGAGGTTAGTCCATGCCGCACGACCTGAAAATTCTGGCATTCAAGCACATGTCTTGTCAGAATCCGGGTATTTTTCGAGACTATGCACCTCGTCACAAGGTTCAATTCGAAGAAATTGACCTGTTTCGCGGAGACTCAATTCCCGATATTCGCAATTTCGATGCGTTATGGGTCATGGGTGGAAGCATGAACGTTTGGGAAGAGGACAGGTTTCCATGGCTGAAACAGGAAAAACGGGTCATTCGTGAAGCGCATGACCGGGCCATGCCGTTTTTCGGGATTTGTCTCGGACATCAGTTATTGGCCGATGCGCTTGGTGGCAAGGTCATTCCAAGCAGGCAACCGGAAATAGGATCATTCTCGATTCAACCGACTCCCAAAGGGGTTGGACACAAGTTCCTGAACGCAGTTCCACCGGGCATCCTCTGGGCAAATGTGCATACTGCTGAAATCTCGAATCCCCCTGAAAATGCAACCATACTGGCCAGGAGCGATGCCTGCTCAAATCATGCCATGGTAATTGAAAATCATGCCTATTCCGTCCAGTTTCATCCCGAAGTCTGTAAATCCACAATGTCAGGATGGCTTTCAATACCGGGCATCGTTCCCAGAATTATTGAACTGCTGGGTGAGGAAGGCTTTGAGGATTTCACCAATGCTGTTGAGGCCAATCGAAGTTGTACCGAGAAGGCCGCAGGTCGGTTATTTGACAACTGGCTGTCCTTGGCATTCTGAGTTTGGCAGAGCCGACTGAACCATCCCGGAACGGGAATCTAGTATACTTGTCCCATATGTCACCAACTAATCCGGCTTGACCTTCATGACTTGGCCCGCAGAGCAACTGAACGTATTGCAAGAACCGCTTGAGGCATGTTCGCTTTCCCCGGTTACAGGCTTCACGCGAAATGGATGTTGTGAGACAGGACCGGGAGATTTCGGATCACACACAGTCTGTGTCCGGGTTTCCGAGGAGTTTCTCGTGTTCAGCAAGGAACAAGGCAATGACCTCAGCACGCCCCGCCCCGAATTCGGGTTCCCCGGTTTAAAGGACGGTGATCGCTGGTGCGTCTGTGCGCCCCGCTATGCCGAGGCCTTGAAGGCAGGCTTTGCGCCGCGAGTGTATTTGAGGTCCACCCACCAAAGTGCACTCGAATATGTCAGCTTTGCTGACCTTATGGAAAAAGCGCTGGACCTATCCTGAATTGAACAGCAATATTCATGTGGCTATCGCCGGTGCCGGCATTGTGGGCGTCAGCTGCGCCTTGTGGCTTCAACACAAGGGATTCAAGGTCACCCTGATTGACGGAAATACCCCGGGATCAGGCACTACATCGGGGTGTTCCTGCACAATTGCCACCTATGGCTGCATCCCGGTAAACAATCCGGAGATCCTTCATCAACTGGTTCGTCTGCTGCTTGACAATGACAGTCCTCTTCGCATTGACCCATGGCATGTTGTCACCCATCTGCCCTGGATGGTTTCGTTCTTGAAAAACTGCAAAAAGTCAAAAGTCGAACATACGACAAGATACATGGCCAGTTTGCTTGGTTCGACCAATGAGGGGCTGATGCCACTCGTTCACCAGGCTGGCGCAGAAGGGCTATTCTCGAATGCCGGTTTTTTGAACGTCTTTGACAGTCAAGCCGATTTTGAGCACGATTTGCCAAATCAGCGAATCAGGGCCGAGTACGGGGCAGATTTTCGGGAACTTGACACTGGGGAAATTCGAGAGCTTGAACCGGCAATGAAGCCGGAATTTCAGCGAGGATTGCTGTATGAAGATATCGCCCATGTCAAACACCCCCAGAAGCTCGTGCAAAACCTTTTTGATCATTTTCTGGCATCGGGCGGTCAGCACATCCGGGAAATGGCACATGGATTGATTCATACCGGAGATGGCATGAAAATCTTCATGCACAGCCGAAGATTTTTAAGGGCTAACCGCTTCGTGATCTGTGCCGGCCCCCATTCCACCCGGATCGAAGGCTGTGATGTTGAACGGATTCCACTTGGAACCGAAAGAGGCTATCACATCCAGTTCACGGGACGCGAAAGCCTGATTCAACGACCAATTTGCTGGAACCGGTATGCATTCTATGCCATCCCCATGCAACTGGGCTTGAGGATGGGGGGGACGGTTGAGATCAAGGGGACCCATAAACCCAAATCACCCGAACGAATTGAGTTCATGAAAAACAAGGCGGATCGAATGTTTGGCTTGAATGAACAGCCCGACTCGGACTGGCTTGGATTCAGGCCGACATTGCCGGATTCCCTGCCGGTCATTGGCCCATCCAGCAAATCGCCAAACACCTTCTATGCGTTCGGTCATCAGCATTTGGGGCTGACACTGGCGGGCATAACCGGAAAACTCATTTCCGAGGTAGTAGCTGGTGAAAAGCCCTCACTGGATATCCGGCCCTACTCGGCCGACCGATTCAAGCGAAACCCGGCTCGGCAATCGATTCACCGGACATGAGCTCCATCGCTATTGCATCACCGGGATCTGCCGACTACCCGGCACTTAAAAACGTATCGGACTGGTCTGTTGTCTGAGCTCACGGACAACACTCATTGCGGCCAAGGCCGAAGATTTGGGGTTCGTTGACAGTGGATTGCCCTCTATCTGGAATCTCAAATCACCAAATGCTCCTGTTGCCTGTATTTCATGGATGTTTCTTGACAAGCCGGGATCAGCGATTAATTCCACGAACACGTCATCAAGCCCCTTGCTTGCAAGAGCTATGGTCGCCGCAACATTGGCATTCGCCGGATAGAGTCTTGCTGCCTCTCTGGCCGTTCCGGAAAAATGCACAAACGGTTCTTGAAGATTCTTCAAATCGCATTTTTCTTCGGCGCATGAGCCTGACCAGCCAAGCGGCGGTTTTATGCCAGTGTATCTCACTTCCGCTATTCCGCCGATATTGGCAGCCAGCAAGGAGTCAATGCCGCCAACAGCACCGGAGAGGAACTTGATCGATGAACCGCCAGCCCTGGCACTCTTTTCCAGGTTTTCCAGCAACTGCGGAGCTGCCAGTGCTCCGGCAGAAATTGAAATCACGTTGATTCCTGTTGCGAGTGCGACAGGTCCGTGTTCGGACAGGCCTGCATGCCCGGCACAGTCAACCACCAAATCCGGTTTGGGCTCGACATCCCGGATTGCGGTGCATACAGAAAATCGTCCATCGGCAAACGACAGCGCTTTTTCGAGCGAGGATTCTCGGGCGATGATTGCGTAAATGCAGATAAGCGGTTCATCAAAAACCTGCTCAATCACATAGCGAGCAATCGGTCCTTGCCCAATCACTGCAATACCGAGTTGTTTTTCCATGACTGTTTCCTGGCCTGTAATCTGCTGAGGGAAGAATGTGACTTGATGCAAAAACGGTGAGGAAAGGTTACATTCCAAACCCCGTTACTTCAACAGGTTTTCGCGATCCGCCACTGTTTTGCATATTACCCCTGTTCAGGCTAACGAAGAAACAGCGAGTCTGCAACTGGCAACTGGCAATAGGCTGACCGGCAATTTCGTGATGACTCCACCGGAAATACGGTGTGCATCGTAACGGAAACTTCGTGATATCCCTATTGATCGAATCATGTCATTACAGTTTTGCTGACATTACCGTTGATCTCGATCCTGAAGCAGCGACGCCAAGCCGCAAACCCTGCATTGAGTACATACAAGTATCCTGGCTATTGAACCCCGAGGTATAAATTCTTAGAATGTAATCACATTCAAATAGTTGTACCGACATGAATATTGCGACCTACG
>JAPYNK010000074.1 GCA_028285825.1 Arenicellales bacterium
CATGGACTGGGGCCTGCTACTGACCCAGTTGATGAACGGGTTGCAGTTGGGGCTTTTGCTGTTCCTGCTGGCATCCGGATTGACCCTCATTTTCGGGATCATGGATTTCATCAATCTGTCTCATGGGTCGTTCTACATGATCGGAGCCTATTTTTGTGGTTCTATCGTGGCTCGCGGCGGTTCTTTTCTGGTGGCCGTCCTGATTGCTCTGGCAGGTATTTTCGTGGTTGGCGCACTGGTTGAACGGATTATTGCCAGACGCCTGTATCGTGCCGACCACTTGGACCATGTTCTGGCAACGTTTGGACTGATCCTCATTTTCGACGCTGTCGTGCATATCGTCTGGGGTCCTGCCGGAATGGCCATCCCCCTGCCGGCATTTCTGGAGGGTCAGGTCGCACTGGGATCCCTGGTACTGCCAGCCTACCGACTGGTCATCATTTCCGGTGGACTGCTTGTCGCGGTTATTCTCAGCGTACTGGTTACGCGCAGTCGACTCGGAATGATGATACGGGCCGGGGCTTCCAATCGAACCATGGCAGAAGCTCTGGGTGTGAATATTCACAAGCTGTTCCTCATCGTATTTGCGATCGGCGCCACCATGTCGGGATTTGCCGGTATGCTGATCGCCCCAATTACCGAGGCCAGCATAGGCATGGGCAGCGATATCATCATCATCGCCTTTGTTGTCGTGATTGTGGGAGGCATCGGTTCTGTCAAGGGGGCCTTCTACGCGTCTATCCTGATCGGTCTGATCGACACTCTGGGAAGATCCTATCTGGATGATATGCTGAAAATATTCATGTCGCTTGACTATGCCGAAACAGCGGCACCGGCCCTTTCTGCGATGCTGGTCTATGTGCTTATGGCGGTCGTTCTGGCATTCAGGCCACAGGGACTGTTCCCACCTGCAGGTATCCGTGCATGATGGCCCGGCTGCCGTCATCCACTTCCGGACGTTGCTACTGCCTGTTGCTGGTGTTGCTTGCAGTCGCTCCATGGATTGTCCGGTGGACCGATCAACCGTTCCTGCTGGATCTATTGAGTCGGGGGTTGATACTGGCAATCGCGGCCACTAGCCTTAACCTGATTATGGGGTTTGGCGGCATGGTCAGCCTCGGGCATGCTGCCTTTATCGGCATAGGAGCCTATTGTGTCGGGATCCCTGCCTACTACGACCTCTACAACGGCTGGCTCCATCTTGGGTTGACTGTTGTTGTGAGTGCCGCCTTTGCACTTCTCACGGGAGCGGTGAGTCTGCGCACCAAGGGAGTGTATTTCATCATGATCACTCTGGCCTTCAGTCAGATGATCTACTTTACCTTCGTCAGTCTTGAGGAGTATGGCGGGGATGATGGCCTGGTCATCTACCTTAGAAGCGAATTCCCAGACTTTCTGACCATGCAGGGTCCCATCGCCCTCTACTACTGGATATTTGCGGTCTTGCTGTTAACCCTGTTTTTGGTGCACCGACTGATTCATTCCCATTTTGGGCGCGTTATTGTCGGTGCAAAACACAATGAATTGCGCATGCAATCGCTGGGCTTCGATACGTACCGATATCGCCTGACCTGCTATGTGATTTCAGGGGTCATATGTGGCCTTGCCGGCTTGCTGTTGGGCAATTTCACTGGATTCATCAGTCCGGAGATGATGAGCTGGATACGCTCCGGTGAACTGATATTCATGGTGGTCATGGGCGGTTCGGGATTCCTGTTCGGGCCGCTGGTCGGGACCGGGGCCTTCGTCTTTCTGGAACAATACCTGCCGGAATTCATGAAGTTCCTGAATCCGTCATGGCTGGAATACTGGCATCTGCCATTCGGGTTGCTGCTCGTCCTGCTGGTACTGTTTGGAAAGGGCGGAATCCATGGCATGCTGTCGAAACTGGATTCGCGGACACGGCAATCCGACCAATGACAAAACCGCTATTGCGTATCTGTGGGCTCTGCAAGAGCTTTGGCGGAATTGTGGCAACCGACCATGTTGAGCTGGATATCCTGCCCGGAATTATCCATGCCATCATCGGTCCCAACGGAGCGGGCAAGACAACCCTGATCGCTCAAATCTCTGGTGCACTCAAGCCAGATACGGGTCAGATCGAATTCAACGGTCACGATATCACTTCTTTGTCCGCGCCTCGCAGAGCCCGGCTGGGACTGGCCCGGTCTTTTCAGGTTACCAGTGTATTTTTGCCGATGACTGTACTTGAAAATGTCATGTTGGCAGTTCAGGGAGCTGACGGCCACTCTTACCGGTTCTGGCGGCCGGTACACAAGGATCCCGAAATGCTTGACAAGGGCATGGCCTATCTGCAGCAGGTCGGTCTGGCGGGTCGTGCACGGCATACTGCTGCCGCAATATCCCATGGCGAGCAACGCCAGCTGGAAATCGCCATGGCTCTGGCCATGAAGCCCCGCCTGCTGCTATTGGATGAGCCAATGGCCGGGATGGGGCTGGAGGAAAGTGCACGGATGATTGGATTTCTGGCCAAACTCCGGGAACAAACCACCATCCTGCTGATTGAACATGACATGGATGCGGTTTTTACCTTGGCCAATACTCTGTCCGTGCTGGTTCATGGCAGTGTCATTGCTACCGACACCGTGAAGAATATCCGCGCCAATCCCGAAGTTCAACGAGCCTATCTGGGTGAAGGACATGCTTGACCTGAAAGGAGTCGAAACCTTTTATGGTTCGATTCAGGCACTCTTCGGCATGAGCATGCACATGGAGCAGGGCAAAGTCACGACACTGATTGGCCGTAACGGCATGGGCAAAACTACCACAGTCAGTTCCATAATGGGCATTACCCCCTGTCGCTCCGGTGAAATTCGCTTTCTCGACTCCCGGATTGACGGCAAGGCCTCTTATCAGGTAGCACAAAAAGGAATTGGGCTGGTGCCCGAAGGGCGACAGATTTTCCCCAATCTGAGTGTACGGGAGAATCTATTGGTTACGGCCGGTAATTATGCGGCAGGCAAGCCCGCCTGGACATTGAACCGGGTCATCGATTTTTTTCCGGAACTAAAGGGTCGATTGAACAATATGGGCAATCAGCTATCAGGAGGAGAACAGCAAATGCTGGCGATTGGCCGTGCGCTCATGCTCAATCCGCTAATGCTGATTCTCGACGAGGCAACGGAAGGGCTGGCACCTCTGGTCAGGCAGGAAATATGGCAATGCCTGGACAGGCTCAAGAAATCCGGCATGACCATCCTGCTGATCGACAAGAACATCGAAGAGTTAAACCGGATTGCCGATTATCACTTCATTATCGAAAAAGGCAGAGTGGTCTGGGACGGAACTCCCGGCACCCTTCAGCTCAATCCCGAATTGAAAGCCAGATATCTGGGGATTTAGACGGGACTTCCATGAAGGCTCGAGACGGAAAGTTCGGCTATTGCAGAGTTTTGGTCATGAGCGCGGTATTGGCTTCCGTATTGTTGATGCTGACATATGACACGAATTAGCCAAGTCACTGCAAGAAGTGCAAAATGGCTATGTATGTATTCAATGCAGGTTGATCATTGCCTTGAAGAGATACAATGCGATTCAGCCCACACCTGCCGGCAAGAATATGCAAAGTACGCTCCATTTGAGAAACAAGGCAGAGAGTCCGCATAATGCACACAGCAGGACTGCATCCGGATTGAATGTTGCGGGTTCAGGTTTCCAGATTACCAGCGGTCCGGAATATTCCCTGTTGACGGTCTGGAAAAACACGGGCAGGCTGAACCCGATTGAGGGGCTGAGAATCACGCCAACAACGGCCGCAGTAATCGTGGCGAAAGCCTGATTCAGCCGTTGC
>JAPYNK010000075.1 GCA_028285825.1 Arenicellales bacterium
AGCATGACTGGTGCACTGGTCCTGCAGCATGCCGAAGCGCTGGCCGGAATCACGCTCTCGCAGATTGTGCGTCCCGGTTCACCGGTAATGTATGGCTCGTTTACCTCGAATGTTGACATGAAATCCGGTTCGCCTGCATTTGGCACACCGGAATCGGTGCGGGCGGCATTCGGGGCAGGCCAGCTGGCCCGACATATCGGAATCCCCTGGCGAGGTTCGGCGGCGACTGCCTCAAACTCGCCGGATGGGCAATCGGTCTATGAATACATGATGTCTGCCTGGGGCAGTATTTTGGGGGGCGTGAACATGCTTGTTCATGCAGCCGGCTGGCTGGAAGGCGGTTTGACGGGCTCGCTTGAGAAATTCATTCTTGATATAGAAGTGCTGCAGACGTTTGCCGAGATTTTTGATCCGCTTGGTGCCGATCAGGAAGAACTCTCGTTTGAGGCGATTGCCAGCGTGAAGCCCGGCGGGCACTTTTTCGGGTGTGAGCAGACCATGTCCCGCTACAGGAATGCGTTTTATGAGCCGTTGGTGTCAGACTGGAGTAATTATGGGCAATGGATGGAAAGCGGTGGATTGTCGGCGACGCAAAGGGCGAATGGAATCTGGAAGAGAATTCTAGAGGAATTTGAGCCACCCGATATCCCCCTGGATCGGATAGAGGCTCTCAATGAATTTATCGAGAGAAGAACCCGGGAAGGAGGTTCCGCGATATGAATAGGGGCGATCAACCCGAAAGACGGAAACACGCGTAATGAGTAAACTCTGGAAGTTTGGTGCGGCAGAAGTTGCCCAAAAAGTAAAAGCTGGCGAGATCAGTGCCGAAGAAGCTACTGAACAGACTCTTGAACGACTGGCAGGCGTTAACCCGATGATTAACGCGGTGGTCGAGGAGATGCCAGAGCAGGCGATGGATGAAGCTCGCAAAAGGGACCGGGTTCTCTCGAGTGGAAAGACGCCCGGAATTCTTCATGGTGTACCGGTGACAGTCAAGGTCACCGTTGATCAGGCGGGTTATGCCTCGACCAATGGTCTCAGGCTGCAAAAGAATCATCGGGCTGAAATTGACTCTCCAGTGGTCACGAACCAGCCTATGCCTGTGGAGTGCATGGCTTGCGCCCAACGCCAGGCCGTATCCCGTCTGCCAATATTTCGCTTCCCGAACGCCATATCAGTGGCCAGTTGGCAGCGGTTTCAGGGCCGCTTGCACGATCCGTCGAGGACATTCGACTGGGCTATCATGCGATGTGTCGCGAAAGTGATCTGGATCCGTCCTGGGTTCCGGTTCCGCATGACCTCGGCGAATATCCAAAAACGGTGGTGGTTTGCACCAGGCCAGATAGCCTGGAGACCAGTGAACCAGTTACAGCGGAAATCTGGAAGGCAGCCGAGTGTCTCGAGCATGCGGGATGGCAGGTTAGCGAAACATCGATTCCCCCAATGCGCGAGCTGGCAACGCTGCAGCTCAGGTTATGGTTTTCTGAATTCGCATTGGATGGAGGGCAGGCCATTCACGACGAAGGTGATCCCGATGCGATTTTTGTGTTTGAGCAGGGCATGGCATTGCTGGATCGCCCGACTGGCCTCGAATCACTGATGGAGACGCTGCAGCGACGCATGTATCTAGCGAGGCAGTGGCAGCAATTCCTGCTGAAAAATACCTTGTTGCTGTGCCCGGTTTCAGCCGAGCCTCCCTTCGCTGACATGCTGGATGTCAAGTCTATTGATGATTTTTGCTCGGTATTTGAAGCACAATTGACGCAGGTAGCCTTGCCGTTTGTCGGGGTGCCAGCCATGTCGGTGTGCACCAAGGGGGACCAAGTCCCACTGGGTGTTCAACTGGTTGCGGCGCGTTTCCGGGAGGATATCCTGCTTGATGCTGCGAAGGCTATCGAGGATGTTTGCGGCAAGCCCCCGGTTGCAGATAACTGAAACAGACCGACTATGATCGATGTGGGGTGGAGGGCTTGCACTTCGGAGTTGAATTGGGGCAGTGAAAAAACGTTGAGGAAGCATGGATTAGAAGCCTGCCCGTCACTCATGACGGGCAGGCGAATCATTAAATGAGCCAGGCGGAAAAAGGATTATCCAGAAGTCAATCAGGGCTCCGGGGCCGAGCAGGCTGAGTGCATGGTTGCGTGCCGCTGCAGATGAGAGACTTGAAAAGGCTGCCGAAATCCAGTTCTTTGATTCCATTGAGGATCTTGAAGCCTTCTTCGTTGAGTGCGACAGCCATGAAACTGATGGACCAGAGCCGGACTGGGAACAACATCTTTCCGTTCTTGACGAAGTCTTAAGGCAGGGTGGATCAAATACATGATCTTTGTCGATACGAATGTTTTCATGTATGCAGTTGGTCGGGAACATCCGTTAAAACCCTCGGCTCGAGAATTCTTCTTTGCGGCCAGCCTGAAGCTGGAGCAACTGGTCACATCAGCTGAAGTATTGCAGGAGTTGGCCTATTGCTATCTGTCTGTCAATCGAAAACAAGCTTTAGATGATGCGCTGTTACTTATCGCAAAAGCGCAAGTTCAAGTCTGGGACCTGGAAAGTGCAGATGTATACCTAGCCTGCCAGCTTCATGATCAGTTTCCTGCCCTTTCGCCAAGAGACTTGTGTCATCTTGCCAGTTGTCAGCGTAGGAATGTAAACCGAATCAAGACTTTCGACCGGAGACTTGCCGCAGCAGCCCAATCGAAAGCATGATATTTGCCCAGCGGCCTGTTTTGAACCGCCAATCCAACCCTGATTCGGGACAATCGGGCAATGACGCAACTAAGAATGGTCAAATGCAGTTGTCACAAACATACCCTCTATACTTTTCTTTGGACTGTGGTCATTGAGCCGTGCACCCATTTCAGGCATCACCACACCTTCCATGTCCTACCCTTTGGGCGGATATGGGTCATGGCAACAGGCGCTACGCCGAAGCGACTCCATGGCATTTCGGCATTGACCATGCTGATGAGTCTTGGGCAGGTCGGTATCCTGAGGAAGTCCGCCATTGAACATGCCTTCCACAGCCATGTGCGCCCCTGGCGTAGGAAAGAGCTGGAATCAATCCAGGATGACGAGGGATTCGGTGTCTTCGAACGACTGAAACGCTTTGAGAGCCTGGTCC